>CAZOXJ010000075.1:0-17277 GCA_964583325.1 uncultured Lentimicrobiaceae bacterium | reverse complement strand
AGGGACCTACTGATTATGAGTCAGTTGCTCTAACCATCTGAGCTATAGGCCCTTTGTATTTAAAGCTGTATTAAACTTGGAAATACGGGTGCAAATTTACACTTTTGCAGTCAAATTTAAAGCCTGTTTCAAATATTTTTTTTATGCCCGAAATTCAAGTTGCTCAAATAAGAAATATTATCTTCGATCTGGGGGGTGTTCTGCTGAATATCAACCCGTTACTGTCGCTTCTTGAATTTGCCAATCTCAGCAAAACCGACCCTGAAGTACTCAAAAACAGGCTCGCTTCGGATCATGTTTTCGAAAAATTCGATACGGGAGCTCTCAGTCCCGACGGATTCAGGGCCGAATTGTGCCGGATTATGGACTATAAAGCCAGTGATGCGGAAATTGACGATGCATGGAACATTCTTTTGCTTGATTTCCCTGCCGAACGCGTTGAACTGTTAAAACAACTGAAATTAAATTACCGGATATTTCTTTTGTCCAATACCAATATTATACATTTTTGGAAATATACCGGCGACTTTTATTCAACCTATGGCATACCGATGGCTGAGTTGTTCGATAAACTGTTTCTCTCTTACGAAATAGGAATTCATAAGCCGGATGCAGGAATTTATACCCATGTGTTGCAAAACGCCGGCATAAAAGCAGAGGAATGTGTTTTTATTGATGATTCCCTGGCAAACGTTGATGCAGCCCGGTTACTTGGAATGAAAGGAATTCACATTGCTAACGGTAACGATGTTACCTATTACTTTGATAACGGAATTTTAAAATCACTCTGACCTCTTCAAAATCAAAAATAGGGTTTACACCATTTGATTTCTGATACTTACTGTAGTTCGCGGCCGTCATCTTTAAGCATGCGGTAAATGGTGGTTTTGCCAATATTCAGTTTATCGGCAACCAGGCGCACCTTATTATCGTATTTATTCAGGTAATGGGTTATAATAATTTTGATATAATCGTCGAGCGAAGCTTCTTCGTTAGCAAAATCAAGCACAGCGGCGGTGTTAGGCAACTTAACATCTTCGGCATGAATAGTATTTGTATTGGTCATTACAGCTGCCAGTTCAACTATTGCTTTTAACTCGCGCACATTACCGGGGAATGGATATTTGCGAAATTTCTCCATGGCTTCCGCTGCAATGGTAAGTTTTGGCATATTGTTTTTAGCGCAGAATTCGTCAACGAAAAACCTGGCCAGCAGGAATATATCGTTTCCCCTCATGCGCAGAGGAGGCAGTTCGATAGGCAAACCTAAGAGACGGTAATACAAATCCTCGCGGAAATTGCCCTTCTTCACTTCATCAAGTAAATTTTTGTGGGTAGCAACTATAACCCGAACATCGAGTTTTACGGGTTTATTGGCACCTACCCTAACAACTTCCTCTTCCTGAAGAACACGAAGCAATTTAGCCTGCATATTCAGGTCCATATCTCCTATTTCGTCAAGAAAAATAGTTCCGTGATTAGCTTCCTCGAATCGGCCTATACGTTGGTTGTTAGCACCCGTAAACGAACCTTTTTCGTGGCCGAACATTTCGCTTTCAATAAGTTCGCGCGGAATAGCGGTTACATTAACAGGAACAAATGCTTTATTCTTTCTTTTCGAATTAAAATGTATTGCTTTGGCAACCAGCTCCTTACCTGTACCTGTTTCGCCGTGTATTGAAACCGAAATATTTGTTTTTGTTGCTTTCTCTATTAACCTGAAAACTGTATTTATTGCCGGGCTATCTCCTTTTATGAGGTTATTAAATTCATATTTCTTTCCGATTTCATCTTCCAGATTCGAGATACGCTGTTTCAGATTAAAGTTCGATTTTATATTGCGCATTACCGTCCAGATGCGGTCTTTCGTATCCGGATCCTTGAGCACATAGTCATAAACGCCTTTTTTCAGCAGCTCCACCGCCGTTGAAATATCCTGTTGCCCCGAAACAATAATAACGGGCAGTTCCGGATCAAATTCCCTGATGCGCTTCAACACATCGAAACCACTCATATCGGGCAGATTGAAGTCGAGCGAAATGGCTGAAGGACCTTTATACAAGTTTGCCAGCAATTCTTTCCCCGAAGTAAATATCGTTACTTCATAATCCGGATTTTGTGACAAATGATACGAAAGTATCTTCGCATACATCAGATCATCCTCAACAACAAAAATTTTAAATGCATCCATAAAGTGTCCTTTTCATATATTTATTTCCTAAAAACGGAAAAGTAACAAAGTAAGTAAAAAATAAAGTACATTTCCCATAATGGGACATGTTTTTTCGTTTCAGGAAAGCTTTTCGCTTTTTGCACCTTTTAAACAACAGATTGTATGACCGGTCAATCGGGGAAGAAGCTCGAAATTAAACTTGTGTTTTGTGTTTCCTACTACTCTATATATTAAAAACTCAAAACTCTATTTATCTATTTACGTGTACTTTAGCAGTATTTTATCCCCTCTTTCAACCTAACCGGTGTGTTCACAATACGCTGTTTCGGCACCGATATCATTCTCACATCAAATGACTTTAAACCTGAACAATATTTTCTTTTTGGGTATTAAGGCAAATAAAATTCTGCCAGACGCTAATTAATACAAATTTCGTGACAAAGTAAAAAAACGATATAAATTTTTAAACCCTAGCGGATTACAATAATTTTTTCAAAATGTCCCTGATCTCAATATAATTAGTCCGCGTTAGTATTTCCAGCCTGATTTTCTTAAATCCCGGAAGTCCTTTGAAATAACCGGCATAGTGTTTCCGCATTTCAATAATTCCTTTATGATCCCCTTTTTTCTGAATCGCAAGTTCGAGATGAGCCAGGCTAACAGCAATTCGTTCGGACAAATCGGGTAATACCGGTACTTCTCCGCGAAGGATAAATGCTTTTGCCTGATTAAAAATCCATGGATTCCCGATAGCAGCGCGGCCTATCATAACTGCATCCACGCCATAGCGGTTAAACATTTCGGCTGCTTTATACGCACTGTCGATGTCGCCGTTTCCGATAACCGGAATCTTCATCCTCGGATTAGCTTTAACTGCCCCAATCAGTGTCCAGTCGGCTTCGCCTGAATACATTTGTGCACGCGTACGCCCATGGATAGTGATTGCCCGAATTCCGACATCCTGCAAGCGCTCAGCCACATCAACAATCACTTTGCTTTCAGCGTCCCAGCCCAGCCTTGTTTTAACTGTTACAGGCACTTTAACGGCATCAACAACCTCACGGGTAATTGCTACCATAAGCGGAATATCTTTCAATAAAGCCGCCCCTGAACCCTTCATAGCCACCTTTCGCACCGGGCAGCCGAAGTTTATATCAATCAGCTCGGGACTATTGGATTCCGCCAGTAAAGCAGCATTTCGCATTGCTTCCGCATTGTTACCAAAAATCTGAATCCCTAAAGGCCTTTCCGATTCATCGAAAAGCATTTTTTTACTGCTTTTCAGGGCTGATCGCACCAACGCTTCCGATGAAACAAATTCGGTATAAACCATATCAGCTCCATGTTTCCGGCAGATAGTCCGAAAAGCAGAGTCAGTAATATCTTCGAGCGGAGCAAGAAGAACGGGGTATTCGCCAAGGTTAGTTTTTCCAATAATCATCAAATCCGATTCTTCTGCAAAAATAGCAACAATATGCGATGTCTGCCATTCATGCTTATTCATTACTTTTGCCTCAAACAAGTAATTATGCTCAGGGGCGCTTACAGTAATCTTAATAATTTCAGCAAGTTCATTCTCCTGCTGATACTTGTATTCAGTTTCCTGTTATTCTCCACCCTGATCGGAATTCTTATGCTGGTTCCGTTTTATGGCACAGGAGTACTCAGTCTGCTTTCGGCACCTGATTTTTCCGATCCATCAGTGGTTAATGCCATGAAAGCCATTCAGGTAATCAATATGGCTGGAGGGCTGATGCTTCCGGCTATTGTTTACTTATGGCTTTGTACGCCCGATACAGGCAGTTTTATGGTTTTCAAAAAGCCTGAATCGGTTTTACCCATCTTACTTTCAGCCATTTTAATTGTTTTGGCGCAACCTCTTATCGGATTGGCAAATGAATTTAACAGTTACCTAACGCTACCCAAAGGACTTGCTTTTATCGAAAACTGGATGAAAAAAGCTGAGGAACAGGGCGCTATGGTTACCGAAGCATTTCTGTCAACAACATCTGTCCCCGGGCTGCTGATTAATATTTTTATGATTGCAATATTACCGGCTTTTGCTGAAGAAATTCTTTTCCGAGGAGTATTGGCTAACTTATTCAGAAGCTGGACGCGAAATGTTCATCTGGCCGTTTTTCTTTCGTCGTTTATTTTTGCAGCAATACACCTGCAGTTTTACGGATTTCTGCCGAGGTTTATGTTAGGAATAGTCCTTGGCTATCTTTTTTTCTGGAGTGGCAGTCTATGGCTTCCTATTGCGGCTCATTTCGCAAACAATTTCCTCTCAGTTATCATCGAATTCCTCTACCGTAGAGAGATTATATTAATTGACGCTGAGAATTTCGGAACGAATAATTCTCTCTTAATAATTATGATCAGTGTTTCGGCGGTAACCGCAGTGCTGTATTATATTTACAGAATCCATGGAAATCGCCTTCACACTTCCAAAACATAATTAAAATCAAGGTTAGTTAATCAAATCGTGCTAATGATTCGATATACATTTCTTTTAAAAGCATGAAACATTCACCGGATAAAACTCCTTACTATTCTTATACTGAAAGAAGGTGATTGTTGTCAAAGCTAAAAGGCTATAAAAAAAAAGAGATTGCCTTACAAAGACAATCTCTTTTCATTTTTAGTTATGGCAATGGTTATTCTGTAACCTTACCTTTTTTACGTGTAGAGTAATTGATTTTAAATGCACTGGCTTTACGAAGCTCTTGCTTAACATCGGTAACCACACCCATTTTTGTTTCACCGTCCACTTTAAGTGAAGTGGTGAGCATTTTGCGGTCAATCTCGTTACGCGACTGTCGTTCAGCTGCTACAAAAGCCTGGATATCAGCAACTGAAGAAAACGAATTATTGAGCTGAATACGCGATTCATTACCATATTTCGATTGAACTGGTTGTCCGATATAAATAAAACTCACCAGAGCTTTCTTCTCCAGTTTTTGTATTTCGGATGCTTGCGGAGGTTTAATCCTCACGAGTAGTGTAACTTCGCGTATGGTAGTAATTACCATAAAGAAGAACAGAAACATGAAGATAATATCCGACATGGAACCGGTATTAATTCCGGGAATTTTCCGACCACCTGCTTTCTTAAATCGTGCCATACTATTTTCCTCCTATATTTTCGGGTTCAGCTTCAGATATAGCAACAGGTATTGCTTTGGAAATGGCATCATTTTTAGCCTGATCAGTGAGATCTGAGAATTTAACACCATACTTCTGTTTCGATAATTCGTCTCGCAGCTCAGTAATGGCACTAGCAAGTTCATTTTGAACATTGATGTAGGTTTCGTAAGAAGTTCCCCTGTCGTTTTTCAGTGAGATAACACCTTTAGAGACTTTGATCTTACCCAGGCCCGGGATTTCCTTTTCCTCCATTTCGGGAAGGTCATCACTGTTTTTAGGATTCAAAAGAAAGACTTTAGCGGTTTCTTTCAGGTCGCGGATGTCAATAAATTTACCCTGAACAAGTAGAGCATTGCTTTTACTGACAAGGACTTTAAGAACGTTACGGTCTTTAATATCGATGTCGGGCGGCGGATTATTTGGATCAAGCGGAGGTGGAAGTTTCCTGGTAATACCCTGATCCGTATCAATTGACGAAGTCAAAAGGAAAAAGGTAAGTAGCAGAAACGATATGTCCGCCATTGACCCTGAATTTATTTCAGGACTTATTCTTGCCATATCAATAATGATTTTATGGTTATTTAAACCATTTAATAACCGTTGTATACAAAGTAATCAGCACAAACCCGGCAAAGATGATGTATGTAGTCAGAAGTCCTGCTCCTATAAGTTTTGATGTTCCTGCAGATGTTTTCATTTTCGTATAGAATAATCCCTGGTCAGCAGGAGAAACTATATAAGCGAAAATAATTACACCAACAAGTGCAGCAATGCCGATAAGCGTACCTTTTGCATTTTTAAAGTTACCTTTAGCAAGGGTAACTATTGGAAAAATGACCAGGGCAGCTATAGCTATAAATAGCGCAAAATACGCCAGATATAGTCCTATATTGATTAAGCTATCCATAGTTCTTTAGTTTTTAGCATTTTTGTTCTTAACAAGAATATCCATGAAACTAATGGTAGCATCTTCCATCGTATTTACAATTGATTCAACTTTAGCAACAAGGTAATTGTAAATAATCTGAAGGATAATAGCAACTATAAGACCGAATACGGTTGTTAAAAGAGCCACTTTCATACCTCCTGCAACAACGGTTGGTGATATATCACCTGCAACTTCGATAGAATCGAAGGCAAAAACCATACCTACAACTGTTCCAAGGAATCCAAGCATAGGTGCCAAAGCAATAAACAATGTAATCCAGGAAAGATTGGTTTCGAGGCGTGCCATCATAACTCCACCATAGGAAATAACTGATTTTTCCACGATATCGATACCTTCGTTGTAACGGTCCAATCCCTGGAAGAAAATAGAGGCAACAGGGCCACGGGTATTTTTACAAACTTCCTTTGCAGCACCAATGCCATTAGCCTGAAGTTCGCTTTCAACTTTGTTGAGTAATTTAGTAGTATTGGTAGTTGACAGGTTCAGATAAATAATACGCTCAATACAAAGGCCTAATCCAATGATCAGACATAAGAGAATTGGAGCCATCCATACAGCACCTCCTTCAATAAATTTTTTCTTCAGCACCTGGTGGAATGATTCGGATGTTTCAGCAGCAGCTTCGGTAGTTTCGATAACCGGAGCAACAGCTTCGTCAACCTGGGCAGCAGTATCGGTACCTGCTGGTTGATCCTGCGAGAATGCGAAATTCGACAAACCGATTGATAGCATTAAAGCTATTGACAAGAAGGCAATTACTTTTTTCATAGTGTCACAGTATTGATTTTTGATTTTTTTAGTGATTTGATCTTTTAATTTGTGAAATTCAAAGTGCGGAGAGGATGGGATTCGAACCCATGATACGCTTTTGGCGTATACACACTTTCCAGGCGTGCGCCATCGACCAACTCGGCCACCTCTCCAGATTTTTCAAATATTTATTGTCGCTTCAATACCTATCTAACGGGGCGCTAAGTTACAAAATTATTTTACAAACCCTTCCTTAATCTATTATTATTATAAACAAGGGTTAACACCTTAATTATCTTATCATTCCGGAATGTCTTTACTTATATTATCTGCAGTGATGAAAAACGCAAAGTCAAAATACAAAAAATAAAAGTCAAAAATATCTGCCAGAGCTTCATCAGGGAGGTAAATAAAATCAGTAAACTAACTTGTTTCTATTAACTGCATATGCATGTAAGTCTGCAAACTGGTTATGGAATTTTCTTCCCTCGCCAATGTTTACATGGTTATTTTACGTTATGATTAAAAACATCAGGTTTTAGAGTTTTCGGATATTCTTCGGAATTTACCCTGGTAATGCCTGAGCGAAACAAAAATAAAGTAGATGAGTGCTGCAACATTTAAGCCACTGAACATCAGATATGTTTTTGGCAATCCTAATGAATGAGCCAGCAATCCGGTAACAAGCATGCCTAGACCTATTCCAAGGTCGAGGCCCGAAAAGAGTGTTGAATTAGCCGCACCCCGGCGCTGCGGAATAACAAGGTTGTTAACCATAGCCTGGAAAGTAGGAAACACAATACCACTTCCCAGGCCCAGTAAGAAGCCTGCTATCATAAACGCAACGGTATTAATAGCAATTCCGAGCAGCAAATATCCCACAGCAAGCAACAGGATTCCAACAACAGAAAGCACTGCAGGACCGTGGCGGTCGAAAATTTTACCCATATAAATACGGGCCAGGGTTATACCCGAAGCAAAAACTATAAAAAAAACGCCCGTTAATCCCAGTCCTGTTTTGATGGCGTAAAGCGAAATAAACGACACCAGACCTCCGTAACTTATGTTTATTAACAAGAGATTGAACGTAACTGGCAGCGAAGAAGATTCGAAGAGGTTACGCCACGAGAGCCTTTTGCTCAACAAAGGTGGCAGAGTTGGATATTTTATAGGCAATGTAAACAGAAACCCTATAAATGCGAGTGCCCCGGCAACCAAAAACATTGGCGTGTAGGAATTGTTACTGGTAAGTTCAAGCCCGATAAATGGTCCGACAGCCATCGGAATTGTCATTGCCAGTCCATAAAGACCGATGCCTTCGCCTCGCCGTTGTGCAGGAATAATATCCACGATAAGTGTGCTCCCGGTTGTGGTTGCTACCCCCCATACCAACCCATGAATGAAACGCACTGCCAGCATCCAAACAAAAACACCGGCGAGAGGATACACAACGAAAATAGCTGCAAATAGCAAAATTGCCGGAATGTAAAAATACTTTCTCCCATACCTGTCGATCATATAACCTGTAAAAGGCCTGATAAGCAAAGCGGCCAGGGTATAAACCGAAAGTATAATACCGGTTTGGCTTTCATTAATATTCAATTCGCGGGTTAAGAACACAGGCAAGGTGGGCAATAACAGGTAAAATGCAGTAAACATAAGTAAACTGGCAAAAAACACCAATAGAAAATTACCCCTGAAAATTGACGTGCTGGCTTGTGACATCCGGATTTTTTTATTGACTCATCATTTTAAATGTATATTTGTGTACACAAAATTATACAACAACAGTACCAACTAATAACGCAAAGGTATCAATTCATTTGCTTGAAACAGCTATCACCCGCATTCAATAATCACAAATGCTGTTTCAATATGTTTATCACTTATCACCCAGGGTGAAAACAAAACAGTCATTTTTCAGTTTCTTTCTGCAGAAATCCTTTTTATGATAAAAACTTCGGTCATTATACTCCTTCTTTTAACTTTAGCAGGCGGCATTTGCGCACAGCAAAGCATATACTCGGCCCGAAAAAGCAAGGTTGATTTCCTTTCGGATGCACCCCTTGAGCTGATAAAGGCTTCATCAGTAAAACTTCAAGGCCTTATCGATGCCGAAAAACGCACTTTCGCTTTCAGTATTCCGGCTGAATCGTTCAAAGGATTTAACAGCCCTTTGCAACAGGAGCATTTTTACGAAAATTACATGGAAACCAAAACCTATCCTGCTTCGAAATTCGAAGGTAAGATCATCGAACAGATCGATTTTTCGCTCGACGGGAATTACACCATACGCGCCAAAGGAACACTGACAATACATGGCGTTGAACAGGAACGTATTATTAAAGTAAACATGCGTATCGCAAAAGGCATAATATATACCGATGCTGTTTTTACTGTGCTGTTGCAGGATCATAATATTATGATACCTAAAGTGGTTTTTCAAAAAATTGCTGAGGAAATTAAAGTCAGTGTTAATGCTGAATTTGAAAAGAAAAAGTAAAAGTGATGAGCCTTTAAAGGTTAAAGAAGAAACATTACGCTTATCGAAATCATATACCATATCAAAACCCCGGATCAGGCATGAGATTTTTTAAAACAGGTAAATTACAGGCAATTCGCATGCTGAAAATACTTGTGGCAGTATGCCTTTTTATACCTGTGATCAATGCCCGGGGGCAAAAACCTTTTTTCCGGTCGGTAAAAGTACCGGATGAAATACAACAAACCACGATCACCTGCCTCTATCAGGATAATAACAGGTATATGTGGATTGGGACAGGGAAAGGTCTTTATCAGTTCGACGGCAATGACTTTACTTATTATGCAGGAAATGAAGAAAGCCTGCCGCTTCAGGTTTCGGCTTTATACATGACAGCCGACCAGGTGTTATGGATAGGCACCCGAAAGGGTAATATCTATCAGTTTAAAGGCGACAGTTTGCAGTTGTTTGATCCTGAAGAAGGCAACCCGAAAGTGGCCGTTACCGGTTTTGCTTCGGACAAGGAAGGGAAACTCTGGTTTGCGACTTATGGCGAAGGAATTTATTGTTTTGACGGGAAGCAGATCATCAACATCAATACCGACGATGGGTTGACTGACAATTATTGCTACACGATTACTCCCGGTCCGGATGGCCGGATGTGGACAGCTACTGATGGCGGAATATCTGTCTGCAGCATCAGCAAACGCAAAAAGGAAGTAAAAAAAATCACCACTGCCGATGGCTTACCCGATAATATTGTTCTCAGTCTTACTGCAGATGGAACCGGGATGTGGGCAGGCATGCAGGATGCTGGATTTTGCAGAATAGAAACAACATCGCTGAAGGTTACAATTCCCCTGGTTTCGAAATCCTGGACCAACGGCCCCATACAAAGCATTATTGCCGGGAATAACTGGTTGTGGTTATCAACTGAGCGAAACGGGATAATTAGTTTTGAACCTTCATCCGGACTGATGAACGGGAATTACACCCATACCGGAAATCAAAATCTTTTACGGATCAACAAATTATATGCTGACAAACAAGGGAATAGCTGGATTGCTTCAGGAAGCCAGTTGTTTTTTTCGTTAGGAAATGAATTGCTTTATTTCACTGATCTGGGTCCCGCAAAGGGTAAAAACATACACAGCGTGCTTTCCGACAGCAAAGGTTTTACCTGGTTTAGTAATGACGAAGGACTCTTCAAACTGGATTCCCGAAGCGGGAAAACAGAAAAAATTCAGCTGACAGTAAAAAAGCCAACGCAGATAATAAGTTTATACGAGGACAAAAAAGGATATATATGGGCAGGGACATTTGGGAACGGATTGTTTTGCATTCATCCCGGAGGAAAACGAAGTAAACTTTTTGGTGAGGCTGCCGGGTTATCGAACGGAAATATACTAGCTATCGCCGGCAAAGGAGATCATTTATGGCTGGCAACTTTAGGCGGGGCATATAAATGCTACATCCCGGATGATCCGCTTGGCCCGGGATCAGAAGTTACATTTACAAATTTCAACGATCATAATTTCCCGGGCAACAGTTATATTTACTCGGTATATATCGATTCGCGGAACAGGGTATGGTTTGGAACCGATGGCAGAGGAATTTCGATGCTCGAAAATGGCAGGTTTACCAATTTTGACAAAGCACAGGGATTAAAAAGCAATATCATTTATTCGATAACGGAGGATAGCGAAGGCGATATCTGGTTCAGCACATCAAGCGCAGGCATTTTCCGTTACAACGGGAAAACATTTACTAATTATTCAATTGCCGAAGGGCTTAGTGAACTGCATGTTACAGGATTGCTGGCAGACAACAATCATCATATCCTTATCATTCATACGAATGGCATTGATGTTCTGGATACCCGGAATAATACATTTCTTTATTATGGTGCAGATGCAGGAATGTCGGATATAAATCCCGATCTTAACGCTTGTTCGCCCGAAGGCAATAGCACTGCATGGATAGGAACACAGAACGGACTGATACGAATTCAGATTCCGGTTGATATTGCAAATCATCAGCCGTCGCTGCAACTGAACAGAATTTCGGTATTACTGGGAAAAGAGAATTATTTCGGTACACATATATTCAATAACAATCAGAACCATATCACATTTCATTACAACGCGTTATGGTATATTGCCCCCTCCCTGGTAAAATATCAGATCCGTTTGAAAGGCTACGATCTCGGCTGGAGCGAAACACGCAACAATATGGCTTCCTATCCGAACCTTGCGCCGGGTGATTACACTTTCGAAGTTCGTTCGGCCATCAAGGGAGATTTTTCGCAATCGGAAATAAAAACCTATTCCTTCCTTGTTAAAAAACCTTTCTGGAAAACCAACTGGTTTATTATCGCATCCGTAATTTTAATGGCTATCCTTTTATACCTTATTATAATTATTCGTGAAAAAGCCATGAAACAAAGGGAAGCGAATGAACGCGAAAAAATAATGTTCCAGTTTCAGACTCTACGAAGCCAGGTTAATCCGCATTTCCTGTTCAACAGTTTCAGCACCCTGATATCCATCATTGACGAAGACAAAGATATTGCCATCGATTATGTTGAAAAGTTGTCGCAGTTTTTCCGGGCCATTCTCGATTACCGCGACACCGACCTGATTCCGCTAAGCGAAGAGCTTAAACTGACCGATACCTATTATTACCTCCAAAAGAAACGATATTGCGAGAACCTGCATCTCGAAATTGAAGTCGGCGAAAAAGAGCTCAGCACATTTATACCTCCAATGGTGTTGCAGATGCTGGTTGAAAACGCGATAAAACACAATGTGGTTTCGGCCGAAAAACCGCTTAAAGTCCGCATATTAACTGATGCAAAGCATATAATGGTGATTAATAACCTGCAGCCTAAAAAAGCGGGGGAACCCTCGACAGGCATAGGGCTTGCAAACATCCGTAACCGTTATTTCCTGCTGGGATTTGGCGAAACTATGATTGATACCACGAACGACGAATTTTGTGTAAAACTGCCTTTAATTCATTCAGGAAAATGAAAACTCTGATTATAGAAGACGAATCGGCTACAGCACGACGCCTGCAAAAGTTACTTCTCGAAATTGATCCATCCATTCAGGTAATGGCAATTCTCGAAAGTATAGCCCAAACAGTAAACTGGCTAAGCTCGAATGCTGAACCCGATCTTATTTTTATGGATATAAATCTTTCGGACGGATTAAGTTTCGGCATTTTTGATGAAATAGAAGTGAATTGCCCGGTAATTTTCACGACAGCTTACGACCAATACGCTATACAGGCGTTTAAGGTTAACAGTATCGACTATTTATTGAAACCGGTGAATAAGGAAAGCCTTGCCGAAAGTCTTAGCAAATACCACAAACTGCATCCCCGCGAAGGCGAAGCAAAAACAGATATTTCAAAACTTGATCTCACAAAACTCGCACTGGCCCTTGGCGTAAACAAACCTGCCTATTTGAAACGGGTTGTGGTACGGTATGGCGAAGTTATTAAAGCAATTGAAATTAAGGATGTTGCCTACTTTTATTCTGACGAAAAAATAGTATTCATGACTCTGAAAGAAGGTAAAAGTTATCCTGTTGATTTTACCCTCGATCACCTGGAACAGCGCCTCGATCCGGACATATTTTTCAGGATAAACCGCAAGTTCCTGATAAATTATTATTCAATCGAAAAAATGATATCCTATTCAAAATCAAGGATAAAAATTACGCTCAATCCACCCTGTGAACTGGAATCCGTTTCGAGCACCGAGCGCTCCGGAGAATTTAAAGATTGGCTGGCCGGCAAATAAATTGCATGTTCAGCTTGAAGAGAACAAACCTATTACTCCTGCGGGATTGTTACTTTATAGGATTTGCCGGTACTGTTTCCTGCCTTATCAATAAGGGTAAGCACGTAGGTATATTGATTCCCGGCAGTAGCATCATGGTCCGCGAAACTACTTGTTTTCAGATTTTCAGCAACAATCCGGAGTGGCGATTTACTGTTTGCCGGACCATTCTGTCGGGCAAGGGTGTAACTGGCATAATTTGAATTTCTGCTTTTTACATCATCCCAATATAGTGCTATTCCCCCTTTTGACGGGAAGGCATTGAAATATACAACTTCATTTAAATCCGTGACCGCGGAAACCGGAACCTGTTCCGACAGACTGCTTATTGCCGAACCGTCTTTTTCGTTGCGTACAGCATAAAAAATATTTTGTGCGGCTCCTTTCGCGAGCGTTGAATCAGTATAAGCGACAAACGAAGCACCACCAGTTTGAATGAGCGTTGGCAATGCAACCAATCCACCTTTAACACCTCTGAAAATGCGGATTTGTGTTGCCAGCGTATCATTTACATCGATGAGCAAGCGGATATTTCCATTCACTTCCGATACGTTTTTTAAAACGGGGGCATTCAGTTTGTCAGCAACTGCAAGACCAGGAACCCTTGCCATCATTACATCACCCTGCTGGGTGCGTTTCCCGGCTTTTGCCACAGCCTGCACGTAGTAATAATAAGTTGTTTCAGGCCAAAGCTGCTGATCGAGAAACGAAGTATCATTAGCAGTAACTTCTGCAAGCTTTTTAAATCCGTTGGCAGCGCCCACACCTCTGAATATTTCCAGTTTCCGGACAGTAACCGGATCAGTAAAATGGAAATTGAGTAAAACCCCTGCAAGATCGGGCCTGAAAGCAATGCCACTGCGCACAAAACTGGCTTTATTAAAATTATCCTGTGTAATAACCGCTACCTGCGACGATTTACCCGAATTGCCATATTGATCGAAAGGAGAAATAAAAAACTGCATTTCTTTCCCGGCATCTTTGGCAACTGTGGTATCCGTATAAATAAAATATGTAGTATCGTTCATCACATAACGGGATGTAGTTCCTGGCGCTGTCACCGGCGCACCATACCTGAATTTATTAACCATAAATAAAGGAGCGGGATTTTTGCCTGCTGATTTCCAGGTTATCCTAACTGACTTATGATTATAACTGCTTTCGCTGTACGTAATGGTATCGAACACGCCGGTAAATGGCAACGAAACTGTATCCGAAAGGAAAGTATCCGCAACATTTCCCTGCGGTTTAATAGTGCTAACCCTATAACGGTATGTTACATGGCTTGAAGCAGTTTTATCGTAATACATTATACCGAGTGCAACTCTCAAGGGGAATAACATCCGGGTTCCTTTCAGCGAGTCGGCGGTGCCTGTGGAAACTGCCTTCTGATAGAACTGACTGAGCTTATCGCCCTGAGGCAAGGGTTGCGAAGGAAACACTGATTTAGCTGCCTCAAGAGCCTTGGAAAAAGCATCGAAATCTGCTGGCGTTTTTACTTCAGCAATCAGTTCCCATTCCGAGCTGTTCTCTGAACGTTCAATTTTATATGCGGTGATATTTTTACCTGCAGGAATGTCATTCCCCAGGAAAATAAAAATCCCGGCCGGACCTTGTTTTGTGGTTGCAGGAGTCTGGGCATACGTATACACATTCAAAATCAGTAAAAAGAATGCAATGAAGACCGTGGAAATGAGTTTTAGCATTTGATTATCGTATTTAAAGGGCTCAAAGTTACATCAGTTTTCCATTCCATTTTAACACATTGGGTTAATCGGACAGATTTTACCGGTTCAGGTGCAAAAAATTCCAGTTCATCCAACTTAGTTTCTCTGGTTGTTTTTATGGTTGTTACTTTGCTCAATCAAAACAGTTAAACTAATTTAAAAGTCACAGCTATGAAAAAATTATTTCTTTTCCCCTTACTGGCAGTTTTATTTGCCTCTTGCTCTAACAGCGATACAACCTCCGATCCTGTTGCGGATCTTTCGACAAAAACAAATATGGTAATACAAAGTGACTGGAAAGTTACCCAATATATCGACAGTGGGAAAGATGAAACAGGCGATTTTGCCGGTTACAGCTTTACGTTTAATACGGATGGAAGTTTTACAGCAGTGTCGTCGTCGGCAACATATACCGGGAGCTGGATACTGGCAGCCGGAAGCAGCTCACCTGATGACAGCGGAAATTCAACTTCTGACGACAACCTGGATAAGCTAACCATAACAGTTAGCGGGAATAAACAAATGGATGATCTGAGTCACAAGTGGTTGGTTGAAAAGATAACCGCAACTGAAATCTGGCTTCGCGATGACAATGTTGCTTCAAATGAGCTTATCCGTTTCGGAAAATAATAAATAAAACCAATTCAAATTACTAAAACAGAATACGATGAAAAAGATCACAACCGTACTGGCTATCATACTTTTAACAGCTTCAATGGCCAATGCACAAAAATACATGACCAAAAGCGGTACTATTAAATTCTATTCGGAAACACCGATGGAGAAAATAGAAGCTACAAACAGGCAGGCTAACAGTGCATTGGATTTTTCGAACGGGAATTTCGTTTTTAAAGTCCTTATACGCGGATTCGAATTCGAAAAAGCATTGATGCAGGAGCATTTTAATGAAAATTATATGGAGTCGGAAAAATTCCCAAACTCTACTTTTAATGGCAAAATAACCAACATTAAAGATGTGAACCTAGGAAAAGATGGTGTCTATAAAGTTGTGGTTGAAGGTGACCTGGCCATGCATGGCGTAACAAACAAAGTTAAAGTAAACGGCACCCTCGAAGTAAAAGGGGGAAAAGTTGTTGGAAAAGCCGTTTTCAATGTTTCACCAAAAGACTATAACATTAATATCCCGAAAGCTGTTATCAACAACATTGCCGAAGCTATTCAGGTTGATGTAAATGTTACGCTTGATAAGTTATAAATCCCGAACCCCACTATAACCTTCCGCTATGCCGGGTAACCGGGGCATTGTTCCGGTTACAAACTAAATCTGAAATAAATTATACCAGGAACTTCAATGTTCAGAAACTCTCTGTATTTCCGATATGGAGAGTTTCTGTTTTTAACTTTACAAGGCTGATTACGATATTTTTCTTCCCCTGTAAGGCACATATTTTGGAGTAAATTAAGCTGTTAATTATCTGCTATACAATTTCTTACGTATATGTGATTTACATTAACTCAACACGGAAAGCACACTACATAAACTTTTATTACCGGGCAGATATTAATTATCCGGTTGATACAATTAATTTTACACCCTCATAATCAACCGAAGGAATACATCTGCTTATACCTGAAACGCACATAATGAGTCTTCTGATAACTTCTGTTTTGTCACCGCTGATGCAACAATTCCATGAATTGGATATACAGCTACTCAGAGGACTTTATGAAAACAGGAATCCTTTTTTTGATTCAGCATTTATTGTTATCACCGATTCGGCTGCTGCACTTGCCTTTGGGATTCCGGCAATTATTTTGATACACGGGCTTTTCAGAAAAAACAAGCTGCAGTGGCGCAACGCCCTTACTGTTATAATTGCGGTTGCCATAGCAGCTATTGTTGCGAATATTATAAAATTCAGTCTCGACACACCGCGGCCTTACGAGATATATCCTTTTATCGAGAAGTTAAGTTCAGGCGGAAGTCCGTCGTTTCCTTCGGGTCACACAACGGATGCATTTGCATTTGCTGTTGCAGCAGGATTGGTTTATTCAAAATGGTATATTCTTTTGCCCGGCTTAATTTGGGCAACACTGGTGGGTATTTCCAGGATGTGGCTTGGCGTTCATTTTCCTTCGGATGTGATTGCAGGTGCTGTTATAGGCACTGCATGCGCTCTGCTCTATTACTGGCTAACTAAAAAGTACCAGGCTAGAGCACAAAAAAGCTTGTAGTTACCG
>CAZOXJ010000074.1:11181-17444 GCA_964583325.1 uncultured Lentimicrobiaceae bacterium | reverse complement strand
AGGAACACGGAGGTATTTTTTATCATTTTCTTTCTTTTGTGCCTTTTGTGATTCAAATAAACCACTAAGACACTGAGAGCAATAAGAATCACTAAGAAAAATAGTTAAATAGCTTCCCCGTTCATCCAGGCTTTAAAGGCTGTTGTTCGTGAACGGCTGACAATAATTTCCAGTTTAGGATCAGCAGTAATTTCAACTTTAAGTTTGAAGTTGAAATAGTTGTATACTTTTTGAATAGCATCGCCCGATATTATAAATTGCCGGTTCACCCTGAAAAAAAGTTTGGGATCGAGTTTTCCGGAAAGTTCCTCGATGGTATGCGGAATAATGTACCGCTTGTTATCATCCGTAAGCAGAAAGACTTCTTTTTCTTCGGCATAAAAGCATGCAATTTCATTCACTTTTACCGGAATCAAAGCATCGCCTTTGTTTATCAGGAAGCGATCTTTGTACACTGATTTTTCGGGCCGCAGGCTTCGGATCATCTCGTAAAGCTGGCCGTTTGGGTTGCCGGCGCCATAAAATTCTTTCAGTTTCCTGAATTTTTCGAGCGAGGTTTTCAACTTTTCCTTGTTAACCGGTTTCAGCAGGTAATCGATGCTGTTGAGTTCAAAAGCTTTCAAGGCATACTCGTCGTAAGCCGTGGTAAAAATAACCGGCGTAACAATATCACATTCATCAAAAATGGTAAAGCTTTTTCCGTCAGCCAATTGTATGTCGAGTAGTATCAGATCGTATTCCGGGTTTGTTTTCAGATGTGCAATGGTTGCCGAAACTGTATCGAGAGGGCCATGTATTTCGGCACCAGGTTCTATGTCATTTACCAGCTGTGCAAGTCGCGCAGCAGCAGGTTCTTCATCTTCAACTATTAGTATTTTCATGTCCTGAAAAGGTTAACAGTACTACATTGATTTTTCGAATAAAGGTAACATTACAACGAATCTACCATTCTCCTGCTTCACCAGTATATCTTTTCCGGTAAGGTGAATATACCGGTTCCGGATATTTTCAAGTCCAACGCCGGTTGAAGGATCTTTGTCGATTTTTGCCTTTACCGAGTTTTCAATTACAATAAACAGGTTTTCAGCAATATAAACCTTTACATGCAAAGGGTTGTCTTTCGAAACCACATTGTGTTTAATAGCATTTTCGAGCAGCATTTGCAATGCTAATGGAGGAATGGCATAATGGTAAAACTTTTCAGGTACATCAAATTCAACTTGTAGTTTATCCCCGAAACGGCTTTGCTGAACAAATACATAATCGCTGGCAATTTTGAGTTCATCGCGGAGCAATACAGCCTCTTTATCGCGCGACTGAAGCATATACCGCATAATTTCCGAAATGCTTTCCACGTATTTTGAAGCAACAGGATTATCATTCACCAGCATTAGCAAAGTATTGAGGCTGTTGAACAGAAAATGCGGATTCACCTGGTTGCGGAGGGTATCGTATCGCGCTTCAAGATTTGCCTTTTCCAACGCCTGGGTGCGTAACAGGTTTTCTTTCCACTCTATGAAAAACGCTACCGATGCATAAATGGAACTGATCATAAAGGTAATAAGCAGTGAACCAATTATTAATGTCCTTTTTTCGGTATCGCTCATCGCAATTTTCAGGTAATTTTCAACGGCATAAATTTCACCCAACTCCACCAGAAGTACAAAAGCGCAAAGGGCGATAATTTGAAATGAAATGAGTTTGAATGTTTCTTTAAATACAGGAAAACGGTGTACCGCATACTGTATGATCATCATGCTTCCGTTCCAGATCAGGGCTGTGCGGATAAACGAAACCAGTAATGCCTTCGTATAATCGGAGTCGCCTTGCGAATATCCAAAGTCTGCAAAAACGGAAATCAGAGAAATAACCGCAATTCCTGCAAATCTGATGGTGATTTCCCTCCATTTGCTTTTTCGTTGATCCACCAGAGGTACACAACTAAAATTTTCCTGATCGAGGTCTTTCATTTAAAAGTATTGGTTAAATGCGTTTTGCTAAACTATAAAATTATTGGATTCTGGTTCAATTTATTTCAGGTGCGGAACTTATCAAAAGAAGGGCTTGCTGACTAGTCCACCTGCTACTGCTATTTCAGCATTTTTCCTAATTGCTCAGCTTTCGCAATCCATTCAAGTCTCTCACTTTCCTTCGAACTGATAACCGGCCCAAAGGAAGTAATTTTGACAGGTCTGATTCCGCAAAATCCTAAAATACCTGATTTCATCGAATGGTGACCCGGACTGTGCCTGAACAATGAATAATACCATTTGGGCGTATCCATGGTAACAATAAGCCTGGCTGATTTTCCGCTCAGCAATTTATTCACCATAGGGCTGTTTTCGCGGTAACTGAAAGCATATCCCGGGAGTAAAATCCTATCGAAAAAACCTTTCATTAAAGCCGGATAGGTTCCCCACCAGTTGGGATATACAAATACAATGTGCTCCGCTTTTAAAATTTCCTGCTGCATTTCGAGCAGATCGGGTTCCAGTTCAGTGCGCTGCCTGTATCCGTTACCTAAATTAGGATTGAAATTCAAATCAGACAGGTTGACTAGTTTGCATTGAGCTCCGGCAGAGTCGGCTCCTTTTTTATACCTCAGAGCCAATTCGTTACACAGGCTTTGTTTGTCGGGATGTCCGTTCAGGATTAAAATCTTCTTCATGTTTAAAATTTTTTCAGGTTGAATTTAGAAATGTATCCTGTACTGCATCATCGGGAAGAAACCAAGCTGGTTTACATTCGTGATTTCGTTTTTCGACGGACTGTAAGTTTGCATCAGCACATTATTATGATTGGTAAAGTTCTCGATGTAAAATACCCATTCCTGCGAAACTTTTTTCCAGTTGAGCCTGTACCCGAATTTTATATCCGCTTTGAAAAACGGATCGAATTGTTCGCTGAATGCTTTTGTTTCGTCGTATTTGGTAGCACCTGCTGCCTGCGATGCATCCATATCAATCGGCGTATAGCGTTTGCCACCGGCATACGTCATTTTAAAATCGATATTAAAAGCTGATTTACTGTTGATTGTAAACTCTTTGCCAAACAAAACATTCACCACGTAATTGCCGTTGAAAGCGGTGTTTCGTTCGATGCCGTCGCTGCCTTTATATTTCGATTCGAAGAGGGAAACAGTTGCCAGGTAATAATAATTCCTGCTGAAAAAGCGCTCAACCGTAAACTCGAAACCATAGTTGTTGCCTGTGCCATTGTTTGTGAGACTGTCCTGTGCGCTCACACCCCAGCCTGCTCCTGTATTCAGCATACTGAACGACGAAGGCGTTTGCTCAACAGGAACATCGAATAGGTATTGGTAATAAACCTCGGCTTTGATGCGGGTATTTTCGGTAACTGATTGATTATAGCCAAGAACAAACTGATGCGATCGTGTAAAAGCAAGATCGCTATTAGTTTCAACCAGCGAACCGTCATCCATCTGCGAGCCCAGGAAATAAGTCGAAAGGGTCTGGGTGCGCGAATGCAGTCCATAACCAAAACTCAGTTTCTGCTTTTCGGAAATCTGCCAGTCTGCTCCCATCCGGGGTTCAAGACTCAAATCGCCTGTCTGGTCCAGATAACTTAAATGAATACCGGGGATTAAACTGAATTTTTCATTGATATGATAGGTTGCCTGTGCATAAGGCTGATAGAGCATTACACCTTTTCCCAGGCCTAATTGTGAATCAATTAATGGAAGCAGCTCTTGCGATTCGTTATCGTACACCTTCGAAAACAGATCATAGCCCATGCGGTCGATTACAAAACCGGTGCGTGCCGAAAAATGGCTGCTGTATTTCTTATGTATAAAACCGCTTAATGAAACACGGAATTCAGCATAATTGTGATCAATATAAGGATGTGGCATCAGGCTGATATCAAGCGTGTCGATAGTTGTTCCACCTGCCTGGTAAATGCCTGAAAAAATGAGTTTATAGTGTGTTTTATCATTTATAAAATGGGTGTACGAAATTCCGGTGGCTCCCATCCGGCTATGGTTCACCAAATCCTGCCCGGCATCGGAATATAAATCCTGCTCATTTCCGTTCTGGCTGTCGAGCATTGCTATTTCGCTGTCGCCGCCAAGTCCGAATACACTGATTCGTCCTTTTTTAAGCGGGAAATTCATTTTAAACGACAAGTCCTTGTATTTCGGAATTCCGGTAGTACCAAGATCAATAATTCCATCCATCAGTTCGAGGGTTGAATATCGGAAATTGGCCAGATAGGAAGCTTTATGGCTTTTGCTGAATGGTCCTTCGGCGCCCAGTTCAAATCCGTTGAACCCGACCTGGAACATTTGTTCGTGTTTCTGATTGTTCCCGTTCCTGATGTTCAGGTCGAATACTCCGCTGAGGGCATTACCATACTCAGCCGGGAAAGCGCCTGTAAAGAAATCGCTGTTTTCGAGTACATTATTGTTGAGCATGCCAACAGGGCCGCCGGTTGTACCGCCTTCGGCAAAATGATTGGGATTGGGAATGTCAATGTCTTCGAGCCTCCAGAGCAACCCGCTGGGCGAATTGCCGCGGATAATGATATCATTACGCTGGTCGTTGGCCGAGGAAACTCCGGCAAAGTTCATTGCCATACGTGCCACATCGCCACGGCTGCCGGCATATTTTTCAGTTTCTTCAACAGTAAAGGAGCGTGCGCTCACTACTGCCATCTGGTTGCGGGTCTGATCCTTACGGGCAGCGCCGGAAATAACCACCTCCTTAGCCATGATCACACTTTCCTCAAGTTCCACTTCCAGTACGATTTCCTTTACTGAATTTACGATAATTCCCTGGAATACAGCTGGTTTATAGCCTATAAAAGTTACCTGCAGGTCGTGTCTGCCAGTAGCCACATTATCAAGCCTGAAGTTTCCATCAGCATCGGTAACGGTGCCTGTGAGTGGCTGAACGTTAAGCAATACAACGTTGGCTCCGGGAAGGGAGGTTTTAGAGTCTTTGTCCGTTACATGGCCGCGTATGGTTTGCACCGATTGCGCTTTCAATACGGCGACAATCATTATCAGGAGAGTCAAAATAAATGTTCTTTTCATACTATTCTCATATTTGTTAGGTGATGCAAAATTGCAGCCAACTCAGTAATAATAAAATTGTTTTCCGACGAATTGCATAAACAGATTGATGAGTTATATAAAAACAGAGTTGAATTAACTGAGGTTTGTTCATGGAAATTAATTAATTCATTTATTCCCTATACATCTAAAAAAATCTATATTTGTGGCTATCATATAAAACTGATATTTAGCCCTCCATGCAAACCGATATTTATAAACCGAAAAATCATATCCGCATAGTTACTGCCGCGTCACTGTTCGACGGGCACGATGCCGCCATCAATATTATGCGCCGCATACTGCAAAGTACCGGCGTGGAAGTGATCCATCTCGGGCACGACCGGCAGGTGCAGGAAATTGTGGATTGCGCCATACAGGAAGATGTTCAGGCGGTTGCAATTACTTCATACCAGGGCGGGCATATGGAGTATTTCAAATACATGCATGACCTGTTGAAAGAACGTGGATGCGGGCATATCAAGATTTTCGGTGGGGGTGGAGGTGTTATCCTTCCGGAGGAAATTGAAGAACTGCAGGCTTATGGTATTACGCGCATTTATTCGCCCGACGACGGTCGTCACCTTGGCTTGCAGGGAATGATAAACGAAGTGGTTGAATTATCGGATTATCCCACCGGTAAAGACCTTAAAATTACAAAAGCTGATATCCTGAACCGCGATTATCATGCGATCGCCCAACTTATTTCGGCTGCCGAAAATCATCATTCGGAAGTTAAACAACTGCTTTCGGAGTTAAAAGATGGTTGCGCTCAAAGTTCAACCCCGGTTCTTGGAATTACCGGCACCGGTGGCGCCGGGAAATCGTCGCTGGTGGATGAGCTGGTACGACGTTTCCTGTTTGATTTCCCCGAAAAAACGCTTGCCATTATTTCGGTTGACCCGTCGAAACGCAAAACCGGCGGGGCTTTGCTCGGCGACCGTATCCGCATGAATGCCATTAACACCTCGCGCGTTTACATGCGTTCGCTGGCAACGCGTCAGGCAAATCTGGCGCTGTCGAAACACATAGCCGAAGCACTCTGCGTGGTGAAAAATGCCGGATTCGACCTTGTGATCCTCGAAACATCAGGCATTGGCCAGTCGGATACCGAAATTGTTGACTACGGCGACGTTACCATGTATGTGATGACTCCCGAATACGGTGCAGCTACCCAGCTCGAAAAAATTGA
>CAZOXJ010000074.1:0-11081 GCA_964583325.1 uncultured Lentimicrobiaceae bacterium | reverse complement strand
ATTCCGCCTCGCCGGGTTCGTTACCTGAGCGAAATTTCCGATACCGTGCGCAATTACAACAAATGGGCAACGGAACAGGCTGCAGTTGCCAGCCGCCTTTATGGGCTTCATATTGCTATTGATGAACTTAGCGGAAGTGGAAATACAGCGGCCAACAATCCGCATTTCGAAAACACGTCTTCCGCTCTATCTGCTGAGCTTAAAAAACTCTATAAGGAAACACAAAAATACCTGGCTCCTGAATCGCAAAAGCTCCTCGACGACTGGCAGCGGAAAGTAAACCACCTCAAAAAGGATCATTACAGTTACCAGGTGCGAGGCAAGGAAGTGAAAGTACAAACCTACACTGAATCGTTGTCACACCTCCGCATTCCGAAAATTGCCATGCCTAAATACAAGGACTGGGGCGATATCCTTTTCTGGTGCCTTACCGAGAATGTACCGGGCGAGTTTCCATATGCTGCCGGTTTGTACCCGTTTAAACGCGAAAACGAAGACCCAACCCGCATGTTTGCCGGCGAAGGCGGACCTGAACGCACCAACAAAAGGTTTCATTACGTGTCGCTGGGTATGCCGGCTAAGAGGTTATCTACTGCATTTGATTCAGTAACTTTATATGGTGCTGATCCCGGCCGCAGGCCTGATATTTACGGTAAAATAGGCAATTCGGGTGTTTCGGTGGCCTGCCTCGACGATGCCAAGAAACTCTATTCCGGGTTTAATCTCTGCGATCCGGCAACGTCTGTTTCCATGACGATTAATGGTCCGGCGCCGGCTATGCTTGGTTTTTTTATGAATGCAGCCATCGATCAGCAATGCGAATTGTATATCCGCAAACACGGCCTGGAAGAAGAAACCGAGAAGAAAATAAAAGCCATTTTTCAAACTCGTGGTACAAAACGCCCTGCTTACCAGGGGAAACTTCCCGAAGGCAACGATGGATTAGGATTAATGTTGCTGGGAATCACCGGCGACCAGGTGCTTCCGGCTGAAGTGTACAAAAAAATTAAAGCTGATACTATTACCAATGTCCGGGGAACGGTGCAGGCCGATATCCTGAAAGAAGACCAGGCACAAAACACCTGTATTTTCAGTACCGACTTTGCATTGAGGCTGATGGGCGATGTGCAGCAGTATTTTATCGATAATAATGTACGCAACTTTTATTCCGTTTCCATTTCGGGCTACCATATTGCCGAAGCAGGAGCCAATCCTATCACCCAGCTTGCATTTACTCTCGCCAACGGCTTTACGTACGTTGAATATTATGTTTCGCGCGGAATGAATATTGATAAGTTTGCACCCAACCTATCGTTTTTCTTTTCTAACGGAATTGATCCCGAATACTCGGTAATGGGTAGAGTGGCACGCCTCATCTGGGCCAAAGCCATGAAAGGTTTGTATAAGGCCGATCCGCGTTCGCAGATGCTTAAATACCATATTCAGACTTCAGGGCGCTCGCTTCATGCGCAGGAAATTGATTTTAACGATATCCGCACAACGCTGCAGGCTCTGTATGCTGTTTATGATAACTGCAACTCGTTGCATACCAATGCCTACGATGAAGCTATAACAACGCCTACCGAAGAGTCCGTTCGCCGTGCCATTGCCATACAAATGATCATTAACAACGAACTGGGACTTACCAAAAACCAGAATCCGCTCCAGGGATCGTTTATAATCGAAGAACTGACCGAACTGGTTGAAGAAGCCGTTCTGGCCGAATTCGACCGCATAACCGAGCGCGGAGGTGTGCTGGGTGCAATGGAAACCATGTACCAACGCGGTAAAATTCAGGAAGAATCGCTGTATTACGAACACCTCAAACATACCGGCGAACTTCCGATTATGGGCGTTAACACTTTCCTTTCGAGCAAAGGATCGCCGACTATTATCCCGAAACAGGTAATCAGGGCAACGAAAGCCGAACAGGAATACCAGATCAGTATGCTGGAGCAATTGCATAAAACCCGGCAGCCCGAAAGCCACGAAAGCATCGAGCAATTAAGCGAACAGGCCCTGCGCGGAGGCAATCTTTTCGAGAGTTTGATGGAAGCAACAAAGTATTGCTCCCTCGGGCAGATTACGAAGGCGTTATTTGAGGTAGGAGGGCAGTACAGGAGGAATATGTAAACGCTCATTCAGGTACAATTGAATGAAATAGGAAAACCGATGCATTAATGCGGATTTTTAATTCAATAGTCCGCTAATAATTTTCAAACGATTAATTATCAGCAAGATACGAAATCAAGCCTTTGTGGCCTAATATCCTGATAATCTGCATTTTATTTCTTTGCGCCCTTGCGGTAAAAGAAAAACTACCGGAGTATTGTAATTCTGAAGTCTGTTTTGAAGTCTTTTGACATCTAAAATCGTTAAACCTTGATCTTAAATCCTGGATAAGCTTGCTTCAACTATGCTATATCCAAACTTTAGTTTACAGGTTTCCTGAAACCAAAAAATAACTACAAGGCTAATATTTCGTAAATTTGTAAAAAAGAATTTATGGGCACAGCACTGAAATTAGATTTAACTTTTGATCAGATACTTTCTCTGGTAAAGCAACTGCCTAAACAGGAGAAGCTAAAGCTGTCGAAAGAATTGGAGAAAGAAGTAATTGAAGCTAAACTATCAAAACTCCTGAAAACATTGCGGACAGATGAACCAAGTTTGGAGACAATTGATGAAGAAGTTGAAACTGTAAGGCAACAGATTTATGAAAGTCAAAAACATTAAGGTTATTTTTGATACCAATGTCTGGATTGGCTTTCTGATCGGGAAACGATTGTCGGGTATAAAACAATATCTGGCTGACGGCCGAATACAAATAATAGTTACTGATCAGCTTTTAACAGAAATAAAGGACGTTACAAGCAGGGAAAAGCTTAAAAAATATTTCCCACAGGAAAGTATTGATGAACTTATTGAGCTTTTGAATATTATTGCTATAAAAATTGAAATTAAACCAACGCATTACCTGTGTCGTGATCCCAAAGACAATTTCCTCCTTGATTTGATTGACTTTTCAAAAGCTGATTTCCTTGTTACAGGGGATAAGGATTTGCTGGAGCAAAATCCATTCAAAAAAGCTTTAATAGTTTCGCCATTTGATTTTGAACGAGTTATACAAAACTGGTAATTTGCCTTCCTCCGCTATAAGAATGTTTTAAAAACACGTTTCATGCAGATACTAACTTATTGAAAGCCTGGTGGAGTCCACAAAGTATTGTTCATCTGGGCAGATTACAAAAGCGTTATTTGAAGTAGGAGGGCAGTACAGGAGGAATATGTAAGGGAATATAATATTTACATTTTACGTGTATAATTTTGATAATTTTGTTTTCTTGAATAAAATATCAGAAAGCATATTTTCCCGTTTTATGTATAGTTTAAGAAAAAAATTAAAATGAAATTGACCTCTGCCCCAAATGCTCTATTGATTCTTGTATTCTTTTTAGCTGGATGTGCTACCGGGTACAAACCTATCAATCCTCAATCCATCCTTTATCCGTCTTATGATTTACAGAATGGAATAACCTTTTCTTACAAATATGATGTTCTTGTAGAGCAGGGGAATAAAAAATATGCTAAAAAGGAAGTAGCAAATGGAATCAGAATTGTTGCTGTTAGTTTGACAAATAATTCAGATTCAGATTTAAATATTGGAACCCAGGTTGAATTTTTTGCGGGATCAAACAGGGTTTTCCTTGTGGATCCGATGGATGTAAAAAATGCCATCAAACAAAATATGGACCAATTTCTACTATATCTTTTAATTTCAGGTGTCTATATTAAGGTAGATAATGGCGGAGGCAGCAAAGTCTACCCTGTTGGATTGATTTTTGGGCCGCTTCTGACTTTGGATAATATGGTAACAGCTGCTTCCGCCAACAAAAAACTTCTTGATGAATTAATCAGGTACAACTTATCAGATAAAATTATTCGGAAAGGCGAAACCGTTTATGGTATAATTAGTTTTCAAGGCACTGGGTATGATCCTGTTTCAATCAAACTGAAGAATTAGTGCATAATCAAAATAAAAGAGCTGACTGGATATGTAACTAATTTATGATGCGGGATAAAGACTTTCGCAAGGTAAAATGCCTGAAATCATGAATACCAATACCCGCCAGCACTGAATAGTGAATGGCTTCGAGCTTTAAACCGATAGTGTGTATTAAATTTCATCAATAGGCAGTATCGACTTAAAATCAAGGTTTGGGAATGCCGGAACAACTTAATGAATTGGCCTTACAGGCAAATAATAGAATTATTGAGATGTTAAAAACGTATAAAACAGAGCTGTATAAATATAAAAGACATATATTTGTTGCTATACGCATGTAATGCATTTTAGAAATGGATAGAAAACGACTTATTGACCTTACTCCTGCTGATTTACTCGAAAACGAAGTATGGGAATTTTGCATGGCTGATAATATTGAATATGTAAGTGCATCAGATAAAACTGAATTAATCGAAGGGAATAATATCACATACATAGTTGCTACTGACTTTATTTTCAATAACAAGTCAAAGCACCTGGGTTTCTGCTCGCCCCAGGATCCGGGCGACCTTGATGCTATTCAACCCGTAGTGTTCAGCAAAAAAGGACAAGTTGAGTTTTACCGTGAAAACGACTGGACCGAAGATGAAAAAAAGAGGGCTTTGGTGAAACTGGGCCTCGACCCGGAAATGGTTTTTCCGGTAACTTATACCGCCAGAATTAAATTTGGCCGTGAGTTTTTCAAAGGAGCCCTGGCCGATTTTAATGAGGAGAAATAGATTTCGGTTAAAAAATTCGCCACAAAGCTATTTTTTACTGCTCATGATCTCAATCCTCACCATAAGCAACAGCAGCGCACCTGTGCATACAATTGCCCTTATTGCGTAAACCGAAGCCAGCCATCCTTTGCTGGCGAAAAGCGAAATTCCTGCAGCTAATAATAATGCAATCCAAATAGAGAATGCTTCGGTGTTTTTCTTTTGCTTTGCCATTCGTGTAAGAACAGGAAAATACGAAATGACCATAATAACCTGAACGGAATAATTAGTTATAACATGATTATTGGATATGGCCCAGAATGCTATAATTCCGATAACGGCTGCAAGACAACCCACATCAAACCGGTTAAAGCGGGTTGTGCTGTCGCCCCATATCAGTATCGCTATTGAAACACTCACAACAAGAATCAGATCCGTAACATTTAAAATATTGTCGCTGATGCTGTAATTCCCTTCTGCAAAATAAGTAACCAGGCTGATGCCTACCGCCAGCGAAAAAAACGTCCACATGGCAAGTGAAGGACTGATTTTTTTATGGTAAAGCAAATAGATATACCGGGATAAAATAAAAATATTAATCCCTGATACTATGATGTTTATAAGTAGTTTCGTGATAGTCATATACAGATAAACCCTTTTTGGAAGTTCGGTGTAAAAGTATTTAATTTCGGCGAGCTTCAGCCACGACTAATCACCGATTTGTAGCCGGTTGTTCAAAATGATTCTTACTTTTGAATAACAAATTATAAGTTCGGCATTCCGGAAAGCAAACGACATATGTTTTAGAAAAAGAACAGGACTCTAAGTGGCATATTATGAATGATTTAATAAGCGGGCAGGTAAATAGGCATCGTCCTCAGAAACAGGGAATGAGCAGTGTTTTAAAAATGGCATTGACTGCAAACAGCCTTTTCGAAGCGGAGCAAACGGCTGTATTGTTTTATGATTTGTCCTTTATCGAAGAGCGGATCAATCATCTTAAAGAAGTATTCCCTGAAACCACGTTGCATGCCATAGCTGCAAAAGCTAATCCGCTGACAAAAATACTGAGCAGGATTAAAGACAGGGGAGTCGGCCTCGAAGTTGCCAGCCTGCCGGAATTATACCTTGCCGAGAAAGCAGGATTCGCCCCCGGAAACATCGTTTTTGATTCGCCGTGTAAAACCAGGGAGGAAATTGAATATGCTTTACAATCAGGCATTTATATTAATGCAGATTCGTTTGATGAACTTGACAGAATTGGTGAGATTTTAAATACTAAAGTTCCGGATAGCAGAATTGGTTTGCGTATTAATCCACAGGTTGGAACAGGCAATATAAAATCGACAAGTGTTGCCGGATCAATCTCTAAGTTCGGGGTTCCGTTACATGAAAACAGGCAGCTGATAATTGATTATTATCTTAAATACAACTGGCTTAAAGGCATTCATGTGCATATCGGCTCGCAGGGTTGCCCGGTTCCGTTGCTTATCGAAGGCATACGGAAAGTACTCAACCTGGCACTCGAAATAAATACATGCCTGGCAAAGGAATCGAAATCCAAAGTCTCGGTTTTTGATATCGGTGGCGGACTTCCGGTGTCGTATTATGCAGATAAGGAACCTGTTACAATGCTGCAATATCATTCATTACTTAAGGAAACCTGTCCGGAACTTTTTAGCGGAGAGTTCCGGCTGATAACCGAATTTGGACGTTATATCCATGCCAATGCAGGTTGGGTGGCAGCAAGAGTGGAATATGTAAAGCGCGAACCCGGCTACAATATTATTATTACCCATGTGGGCGCTGACCTTTTTCTGCGCAAGTGCTACAATCCCGGCGACTGGCATCATGAAATTTCCGTTACCGATAAATATGGAAATCTGAAATCCGGATCGGATACGAATAAATATATTGTTGCCGGCCCTTTATGCTTTGCAGGCGATGTGCTTGCAACGGATCTCGACTTACCGGTTGTGGTTGAAGGTGATTATATTCTTATTCACGATGCCGGAGCTTATACCCTTAGTATGTGGAGTCGTTATAACAGCAGGCAGATGCCCAAAGTAATAGGATATTATTCTGAAAATAATACATTTGAGATATTGAAAGAAAGAGAAAGTAAAGAAGATTTGTTTGATTTCTGGAGGTAACCGACTGTATTTGAAATCCGTTTCTGCTTTAGTGTTTTTTGATCTGCGCAGTGTATTTTACCCCTGCGGATCATTTGAATCTTCTTTCTGCATATTGGTATAAAACTCATCCACAATAGTCCTGGCTTGTTCGAGGCTCTCAAATGCAACAAACAATTTTGCCGAAGCGCCTCTTGTTGGTGTGCTGTTCCATGGAAGGGCATAAGCCTCGGTCATAAACGCTTCAATATCATTATCTTCGAGGATGCTTTTCAAAAGTCCTGCCTCCCAGGCCGATCCTTCAAATACCTCGTAAGGAGTCAGATTCTTGTCTTCAGTTGTCATGACTAATGGGATTTCATTTTATTGAAGTGACAGAAAATGCTTACAATTACATCCCGAATATAGGTTGTTTTTTCAATCTCTATTCCCTCACCTTTTGCCATGGCTGATCAAAATATCAACTCTGTGGCAGCCTTCCCTGCGCTTGCCTTTCCAGCATCCAGCCCGGGTATTCGGGAGTTAATGCACTTATGGTATCAAGTTGCAGCATTTCTTCTTCTGATAACAATAGTTTGGTTGCAGCAATATTATCCATTAATTGATCATGCTTTTTAGCTCCGATAATTATACTCGTTACAGCCGGTTTTTTCAGGATATAGGCCAATGCAACCTGGGCTGCCGACACTTTATGGTTTTCTCCGATTTGCAACAGCACATCAATTATATCATACGCCTTGGCTTTGTTAAGCGGTGGGAAATCAAATGTATCTCTGCGGCTATCGCCAGCCACTTCGCTGTTTCGGGTGAATTTACCGGAAAGAAATCCTCCTGCCAACGGACTCCAGGGCATCAAAGCAAGGCCTTCGCTGAGTGCTAAAGGAATTATCTCGCGTTCCACATCCCGCGCTGCAATGCTGTAATAGTTCTGAAGGGCAACAAATTTGGTCCAGCCCATTTTGTCGGCTATCCCGTTGGCTTTTGCTACCATCCAGGCCGGGTGGTTGCTGATACCAATGTAACGGACTTTGCCTGAACGTACGATATCCTCAAGTCCACGCATGGTTTCTTCGAGCGGGGTAAGCATATCCACACCATGAATATACATCAGATCAATATGCGAAAGGCCAAGCCGCATCAGGCTATCCTCAACCGAATCGGAAATATGAAGGCGCGATAATCCAACCTGGTTAGCTCCGCTCCCCATGCGTAAGCGTAATTTTGTTGCTATAACTACCTGTTGCCGCTGAATTCCAAGGCTGAATAGGGCTTTCCCCAGCATAGTTTCCGATAGTCCTTCGGAATAGGCATTTGCAGTATCAATGAAATTTATACCGCTATCGATGGCCGTTTTCGTTAATTTGTTTACTTCTTCCTGCGTTTGTTCGCCAATAGCTTTCCAGTATCCTTTTCCGCCAAAAGTCATGGTGCCGAGGCATAATTCCGAAACAAGAACGCCCGTTTTGCCTAATTGGTTGTATTTCATACTATGAAGTTATTTGTGAAAATTTAATTCGTTTTTATAGCTTGATAGTAAACAAACGGGAAAACGTTTTGATTCCCGCAAGAGCTAATATTCATTACAAAGCGCAACGTACTATAGGTTTGTTTTAAACGAAAAGATGTGATATCTGCTTCAAAAACAAAAAGCTGCCATTTCCGGCAGCTTTTGTTTAATTTATTTGCTGAAAATCAAAGCGCTTAACTGCAACTGCAACCGCAGCCACAACCGCTATCCTGGCTTTTTATTACACCAAGTTCCTTGCCTACTTTTGTAAAGGCGGCAATACATTTATCGAGGTGTTCGCGTTCGTGCGCTGCCGATATCTGTACCCGGATGCGGGCTTTATCTTTTGGTACAACCGGGTAATAGAAGCCTATAACATAAATGCCTTCGTCAAGCAGTTTGGCCGCCATTTCCTGGCTCAGTTTGGCATCGTAAAGCATAACAGCACAAATGGCACTTTGTGTTGGTTTGATATCGAAACCGGCTGCAAGCATTTTCTCAACAAAATATTCGGTATTAGCATGCAGTTTATCCTGTAATTCGTTGGTTTCGCTCATCATTTCAAACATGCGGATACCGGCAGCAGCAACGACAGGAGGAATTGAATTGCTGAAAAGATACGGACGCGAACGCTGGCGAAGCATATCAATAATTTCCTTTTTACCGGTTGTAAATCCGCCTATAGCTCCGCCAAAAGCTTTGCCCAGGGTTCCGGTAATGATTTCGATTTTACCTTTCAGGTTGTGTAGTTCGGTGATGCCGCGACCGGTTTTGCCGACAACTCCGGCGGAGTGGCATTCATCAACCATGATCATGGCATCATATTTCTGGGCAAGGGCATATATCTCGTCAAGTTTGGCAGCATTACCATCCATGGAGAAAACGGCATCGGTAACGATCAGCCTGAAATTCTGAGCCTGGGCAAGTTTTAACTGTTCTTCCAGATCAGCCATATCGGAATTGTTATACCGATAACGCTGCGCTTTGCAAAGCCTTACACCGTCGATGATCGAAGCATGATTAAGTGAATCGGAAATAATTGCATCATTTTCGCCCAGAAGTGGCTCAAAAACACCGCCGTTGGCATCGAAACAGGCAGCGTAAAGAATGGTATCCTCGGTTCCGAAAAACTGAGCAATTTTAGCTTCCAGTGTTTTATGGAGATCCTGGGTGCCACAGATAAACCGCACCGACGAGAGACCGTAACCGTGTGTATCGAGAGCTTCTTTGGCTGCTGCTATCAATTGCGGATTGTTGGAAAGCCCAAGGTAATTGTTAGCGCAGAAGTTAAGTACCTCGGCACCTGAACTGATCTTGATTTCGGCACCCTGGGGCGAAACAATAACACGTTCGTTTTTAAATAACCCGGCTTCTTTAATTCCGGCAAGTTCTTTGGTAAGGTAATCCTGAAATTTCGTGTACATAGTATGTTGATTTTTAATAATTTCACTCTTGAAAATACAATTTCAAACGCACGCAAAGGTAAAAATTATTAGCCTGCATAAAAGGAAATTCATCAAATTGTACCACTATTTTGAACCAGTTTCGCAACTAAGTAGCTTATTATCAGTAAAACACTTATTTTACATTTTTAAATACCTGAATAACAGTTAACTGAAAATATTTTGAACACGCCCTCAAATAGCCGTTGAGGTAAGCAAATTTGATTAAATTTGCCGCACTTTTGTGAATCGTATAACACTAAAATTGTCAGTCTTAATGAAGAATATTCTCGTAATCGGAGCAGTAGGCCAGATCGGTTCGGAGCTTACCATGAAACTCAGAAAAATTTATGGAAACAGCAGTGTGGTTGCCGGTTATTTCCGCCCCGAACCCACAGGCGAACTTTTAACCTCAGGACCTGCCGAATATGTTGACGTTACTGAAGCACAACAAGTTGCCGATTTGGTTAAGAAATATAAGATTGATACCATTTATAATCTTGCTGCAATCCTGTCAGCGGTGGGTGAAACCAAGCCACTAATGGCATGGCAGATTGGCGTTGGCGGTTTGATGAATTGCCTCGAAGTAGCCCGTGAATTTAACTGTGCGCTTTTTACACCCAGTTCAATCGGCTCGTTTGGACCAAGTACACCGCTTGATAACACACCGCAGGATACCATTCAACGTCCGCAAACCATGTACGGAATTACCAAAGTAACCGGCGAATTGTTAAGCGATTATTACTACAAAAAATTCGGCGTCGATACGCGTTCGGTACGTTTCCCCGGAATAATTTCAAATGTTACTTTACCGGGCGGAGGTACAACGGATTATGCAGTCGAAATTTATTACGAAGCCGTGAAAAACGGTAAATATACCTGTCCTCTGGGAGCTGGAACGTTCCTCGATATGATGTATATGCCCGATGCTCTCGAAGCAGCCATTAACCTGATGGAAGCTGATCCGGCAAAATTGCTTCACCGCAATTCGTTTAACGTTACTGCCATGAGTTTTGATCCGGAAATGATAGCTGCCGAAATCCGTAAGCATATTCCCGCTTTTACAATGGATTACAATGTGGAACCTATGAAACAGGGAATTGCCAATTCGTGGCCTAATAGTATGGACGATTCATGCGCACGCGCTGAGTGGGGCTGGAAACCCAACTGGAACCTCGAAAGCATGACAAAAGATATGCTTAAGGCTATACGCGAAAAACAGGCTAAAGGCTTGAT
>CAZOXJ010000073.1:14908-18031 GCA_964583325.1 uncultured Lentimicrobiaceae bacterium | reverse complement strand
AGCTCGAAATACGAAGAACAGTAGTGAAAAGGATCAAGCGAACATTGGAGGAAAATTTTTTAAAAGAGGTAAAAATCAGGTATATATAATACTTGGGGGAAATACTAACTGAAAACGACAATACTCCATTCAAATAGAAACTGGTGTATAGACATCAAATTCATTATAGCTTGAAGAAAACAAAGTTTGCTTTTTGCGAAGTGATAAGAACAGGCAAAGTAAAATTCCGAAAAAGGAATCGAATGCCAAAAGAATAAAATAACAACTGTCCGTTTGATGTTTAACTTTTATTTATATTTTTACGTATCTTAATTAAAAGGGGTCAAGGATTCTTGCTTTTCCCCTAATTTATTGATTTGCAATTACTGACAACCGACTTTGAAAAAAATTGAACTCATTATTGTAGGTCTAAGCTATAGTCAGGCTCAGTCCAATTCGTACGCACTGGTGCTGGGCGAGGTAAATGGTAAACGCAGGTTACCTATCGTAATAGGCCATTACGAAGCACAGGCTATTGCCCTGGAGCTCGAAAAAATGAAACCATCGCGGCCTTTAACACACGATTTGTTTTTCAATTTTGCCAAAACATTCGGAATTACAATTACAGAAGTTCAGATAACCCGGTTTCATGAAGGCATTTTTTATGCTACGCTTGTGTGCGATAGTGGTTTATCCATCAACGAAATTGATTCGCGTACTTCCGATGCTGTTGCTCTTTCCATACGGTTTCATTGCCCGATTTATACTACCGAGGAAATTATGTCGCAGGCGGGTATTCTTTTTGAAGAGGATGATCAGCCTGCTGAAAGTACTGATGATCTGTCCGACGACGACTCACCTTCAACATTCCGTGGCCTGAGTCTGGCGGAACTTGAAGTTGAACTTCAGCAAGCCGTTGAAGATGAGGATTACGAAAGAGCTTCACTGATCCGCGATGAAATCAGGAAGAGGAAATAAATCCAAACCATCAATCCTTATTTGCACTTTACCTGGAATATCGCAGGCATGGATGGTTTTACCTGATACCTGGCTATAATATAAAGTAGCAATAGCAATATAAAACAGCTAAATACACTAAATACTCACAACTATGACTATCAAAATCCGCCTGATCTTTATGAACTTCCTGCAGTTTTTTGTGTGGGGATCATGGCTGCTTACTATCGGAGCTTACTGGTTTCAGACAAAACAGTGGTCAGGGACCGAATTCGGGGCCATTTTTTCAACCATGGGAATCGCATCCTTATTTATGCCTGCCATTGCCGGAATTATTGCCGACCGCTGGATAAACGCGGAAAAACTTTACGGTATGTTTCATATCAGCGGGGGCGTAATCCTGTTTATGGTTCCGTTGGTCGATAATCCGTCGACTATGTTCTGGATTATGCTTGTGAATATGATTTTCTACATGCCAACTATTGCTTTGTCGATAACCATTGCATATTCAGCTCTTAAGAGTAAGGGATTAGACATAATAAAAGAATACCCTCCTATCCGTGTATGGGGAACGGTTGGATTTATTGTAGCTCTTTGGATTGTAAGTCTTTCAGGTTTCGAGAAATCAGCAATGCAATTCTACGTTGCTGCAGTTGCTTCGTTCATGTTAGGAATTTATGCTTTTACTTTACCCAAATGTCTTCCCTTGGATAAAGGGCATAAAAGATCATTTGTCGATTCACTTGGCTTGAAGGCTTTTGCACTTTTTAAAAATGCAAAAATGGCATTATTTTTCATTTTTGCCATGTTGCTCGGGGCTGCTTTACAGCTCACTAATGCTTATGGCGATACTTTCCTTCACGATTTTGCCAAAGTTCCTGAATACAAAGATCTTATAGCTGTAAAATTCCCGGCTATCATTATGTCGATATCGCAGATTTCGGAAACACTGTTTATTTTAACTATTCCTTTTTTCCTCAGGAGGTTCGGTATTAAAACCGTAATGCTTTTCAGTATGATAGCCTGGGTTCTGCGATTTGGATTATTTGCTTACGGTGATCCCGGAAGTGGATTGTGGATGATTATACTATCGTGCATAATTTACGGACTGGCATTCGATTTTTTCAACATTTCAGGTTCTTTATTTGTTGAAACACAGAGCGATCCTGCAATCAGAGCCAGCTCACAGGGACTGTTTATGATGATGACTAACGGATTTGGGGCAGTTTTAGGTAGCCGGGTCAGTGGAATAGTGATAGACACTTATTTTAAAACCGGTGATAGTTTCGACTGGCAGGGAATATGGCTGGCATTTGCAGGTTATTCGCTGGTTGTTGCAGTTCTTTTCGCTGTGTTTTTCAAGCATAAGCATGAAAATGTACCTGTTGGTAAACTTGCTCATTAGAATACTATTTTCAGACCAGGATTCAATGCAATTGGCACCTGTAAAATACATTGACAATAACTTTCAAAAGAGGAACCTAATTTCCGTAACATACAGGCAATGAAACAATACCACGATTTATTAAAACATGTTCTTGAAAACGGCGTAAAAAAGGAGGACCGCACAGGCACAGGTACAATAAGTGTATTTGGTTACCAGATGCGTTTCAACCTTGCCGAGGGATTTCCGGCTGTTACTACCAAAAAGCTGCATTTACGCTCAATCATTCATGAGTTATTGTGGTTTCTGAAAGGCGAAACCAATATCAAATACCTGCATGACAATAAAGTATCAATATGGGACGAGTGGGCTGATGCCGAAGGAAATCTCGGTCCGGTTTACGGTTATCAGTGGCGCTCGTGGCCGGCAGCTGACGGTACTTACATCGACCAGGTAAGCCAGGTTATTGATACCATCCGCAAAAATCCCGACTCGCGCCGAATTATTATCAGTGCATGGAATGTGGGAATGATTCAAGATATGGCACTTCCGCCCTGCCATTTATTGTTCCAGTTTTACGTGGCTGATGGAAAACTTTCGTGCCAGTTGTACCAACGCAGTGCAGATATTTTTCTTGGCGTACCGTTCAACATTGCTTCATATGCCCTGCTAACCATGATGATGGCTCAGATAACAGGACTTGAACCCGGTGATTTTGTGCATACTTTTGGTGATGCACACATTTACACCAACCATATGGATCAGGTTAACCTGCAACTTTCGCGCGATTTCCGTCCGCTTCC
>CAZOXJ010000073.1:7453-14808 GCA_964583325.1 uncultured Lentimicrobiaceae bacterium | reverse complement strand
AGAAACCAGAAACCCATCCCATCAATCCCGTCAATCGCATCAATCCCGTCAATCCCATCAATCCCGTCAATCCTCAAAAGAAATGAAACCCATCTCCATCATAGTCGCCATAGCTCAAAACAATGCCATCGGAAAAGATAATCAGTTGTTGTGGCATATTCCAGCCGATCTGAAACGGTTTAAACAACTTACAACCGGTCATACCATTGTAATGGGAAAACGAACTTTTGAATCGTTGCCAATCAGGCCTTTGCCCAATAGAAGAAGCGTGGTAATTACTGATGTAGCCGGCGAAGAAATTGAAGGATGCACCATGGCTTATTCCATTCAGGATGCTATTGATAAAATGGATGATGAAAAAGAGAATTTTATAATCGGCGGCGGATCAGTTTACAGGCAGTTTTTACCGGTAGCTGACAATTTATATCTTACAATTGTTCAGAAGGATTTTGATGCTGACACATTTCTCGAAATCGATTATTCCGAATGGGAAACAATTGAGCGTGAAGATCATACATCAGAGGACCTCCCCTATTACTATATAAATCTGAAAAGGAAATAACTGATTATTTCAAGGCAGCATCTGTTCCTGATCATCACGATGATTTCAGGCTTGTTTGTTCTGCAAATTCCTGATCACGCTGTAGGAATATATTCCCAAACCTGTCCAAACCAATCCAAAACTCAACATGTAGGCATAACTGAAAGGTTCCCTGAAAACGATAATTCCGATCAGCAATTGCAAAGTGGGTGCCAGGTATTGAATAAATCCAAGAGTTGACAAAGGAATTCGTGTGGCTGCAATTCCAAACCAGAATAATGGCAAGGCAGTAACCGGTCCGCCAACTATCAGAAGTATATCCGAAAGTAGCGAATGATGGCCGAACGATCCCGTTCCATGTGAATTCATACTCCATAAATACCAGAGTGCTACAGGAGCAAGCAACAAGGTTTCAACCATTAAACCCGGCATCGACTGCAGGTTTGCCTTTTTCCGGAGCAATCCGTAAATCCCGAAAGAGAAACCAAGAAAAAGTGAGATCACCGGAATACGTCCGTAATGAAAAGTAAGGTATGCAACTCCTGCAAAGGCAAATGCTACTGCTATTATCTGAATCCGCGACAACCGTTCTTTCAGAAAAATTACTCCAAGCAGGATATTTACTATCGGGTTGATATAATAACCAAGGCTTGCTTCAACAATATGATTGGAATTAACGGCATAAATATAAACAAACCAGTTACCTCCTATCAAAGCTGCCGTGATAAACAATATACCCAGTGTGCGCGGTGAAGTAATGTATTGTAAAAATATTTTATCGCGGCGCCAGGCAAGTATCAGAAAAAGGAAAATCAGAGACCATACTATACGATGTGCAAGTATTTGTTGTGCAGGTACATGAAGCAGCATTTTCCAGTATAAAGGAAAAACGCCCCAAACACCATAACTCAATAAAGCATAAACCAGGCCTGTTTTATAAAGTTTCTGCTGTTGATTATCCAGGCTCATCGTAAATATTTGCGTTTATAAAATTAACAATTGAATGAAACTTTCAGTCCTGATTGTTCAAAAAATGAAAATGTTCTTCATAATAGGTACTTCGAGGATTAAATCAAGGACGGTCAAACAAAAAACTCTTTCCGGAGTCTAAAAGAAATAGCCTGCCGAGAAACTGATCCTGGTATTTTTAACTGGTGAAGAATCAATTACTTTATAATAAGAGTCCGTTTTCCCGTAAGCGGCTGTGGTGATTTCACATTCAACAGCCAGTACCAATTTACCATTTATATAACTGAGCATCGGAGCCAAGCGGTAAACATATTCAATATCCTGATCGCGGGCGTACACAGGACCGGTAATAATTTCATCCGATCCATATCCTTTTGTGTATCCTGCAAAAAGGGAACCTTGCCACGTTTTTCCGGTGGTTTGTATATTTATCCATCCCGAAAGGTAATTCAAAGGCGAATAAGTCTGCTCATCCGAAAGCGGATCAACAGAGCTAACACCATATCCACCCATAACTATATGATCGTTAAGGCCTTGACCGTAAATCCATTGCATTTTCAGAATGAGTGGTTTGGTTTTTGCCATTACAAATGCAGTGTATGAAATACAATTTACAGCTGCTTTGGTTGCGTATAAACTGTCAGTTACAAGGCGGGGTGTTAATCTTTTAAAATCAACACCAGCACCTGCAAATAGTTTATCGTCAGTAAATTGCACTTGTCCATGCAGGTTAGGAACTACGCTGTTGCGCAAATAGACTGAGGTTGCTCCTGCCGGACCTGTATTTACATAATCGCGTTGGGCTGTTATAGCCAGAACTGTATTTATTTTTCCTCGCGAGGCATCAAAACGTATTTGCGGCTGGCGGCTGAACGGATGAAACGGCGCTCCTGTATTCAACGACAAAACGTTAGGAATCATTTCCGGGATATTAATCGGGTGCCAATACTGTCCGGCAGTGATTGCCGCATGATTCCATTTCAGTTTCAGGTAAGCATGACGAAGTCGGAAACTGTTGTTCTCAGAATTGGATGCTCCGGTAAAATCGCCCTCAATTAATGCCAAAGCTTTAGCGCCCAACACATCCGGACCCGTAATTTTTGCTGTGAGTCTGGCAGTCATAGCATACTGGTTAAAACTGCCGTGTGCATTGATATCCTCCCCGTTTTTGTCAAGCACCACTTTTTTAGGGTAAAGCAAAAGGTAACCTTCCCTGGCTTCGACAACCTGCCGGGTATCATACATTCCTTCGGCTTTCACAAAACCACTCCAGGTAAGTGTCGGCTTTGACGGATCTGCCTGTTTAAAATCCTGCGATAATGCAGAAAAATCATTGAATAGAAGAGTTAAAATGACAAAAAATGTAGTTTTGGCAAAGGTGTATTGCATCGTACAGTATTTATAATATGTTAGTTAGATCGAAATCGGAAAGAAAAACCCCGGATCCGGATAAGGCGGCAAATGTATTAAAAAAGGCTTGCAGTTTTCATGAATACGAACAATCCTAAAGCACCTTCCTCTTTTTTGCGTAGAACTCAAAAAAAAACCAGTATTCATCCTGTCGATTATTACACCGTTTATACCGATAACTCAGCATCACTCAACGATTAACATTTTACAGCTAATTAACTATTTATACTTTTACATGCATTTTTGTGCTTAACACAAGTAAAATATTAATTAAAACAAAATGAGACTATCACTAAACCAAACACTTATGACTGCTGCCAGCCTCCTTGCTCTTACTTTAGGAACAACTTCCTGCGGCAACAAAGCAGCAGAAACAAAAACTGAGCCTGCCATCAATTCGGCCAACATGGATACTACTGTAAATCCAGGCGACGATTTTTACCAATTTGCTAACGGGAGCTGGCTGAAAAATAATCCTATTCCCGACGAATACAGCCGTTACGGAGCTTTCGAAGTATTGGATGAAGAAAATTATGTGCAGCTTAAAACCATTTTCGCCGAAGCTTCCGCAGATAAAAATGCTGCCGCCGGATCGGTAAATCAAAAAATCCGCGATTTCTACAATTCAGGAATGGATACGGTTACAATTGAAAAAAATGGAATCAGTCCGTTAAAACCTGAACTTGATCAGATTGAAGCTTTTGCTACTCCGGCTGATGTTCAGAAAATGCTGATCCGGCAACATGCATCGGGAAATTATCCTCTGTTTTACCTTTTCAGCAGCCAGGACGAGAAAAACTCGAACCAGGTGATTGCCATGACTTACCAGGGCGGACTTGGAATGCCGGATCGCGATTATTACCTGGAAGGTGATCCGCGTTCAAAAGAAATACGTGCAGCTTATGTTGCACATATGATCAAAATGTTTGTTCTGGCAGGATCAACACCTGAGCAGGCAGCAAAAGATGCTGATGTAGTTTTGAAAATTGAAACCGAAATGGCTAAAATTTCTTCAACTCGCATTGAACTGCGCAATCCTGTTGCAAACTATAATAAAACTGATTTGGCCGGATTACAGAAAATGGCTCCTGAAATTGATTGGAAAGGATATTTTACCGGATTGAATCTAGCCGAAAATACCGAAATAAACATCGGTCAGCCGAAATTTATCAGCGGAATGGCAAAAATGATAAATACCGTTCCTGTTAACGACTGGAAAGTTTATTTCCGCTGGGATCTGATAAACTCAGCTGCATCATCGCTTTCATCCGATTTCGATAAGGAGCACTTTGCTTTTTATGGTACTGTCTTATCGGGCGCCAAAGAGCAGCAGCCACGCTGGAAACGTATGATTGACGCTACCAGTAGTTCGTTGGGCGAGGCTGTTGGACAATTGTATGTTCAGAAATACTTTCCGCCCGAAGCAAAAAAACGCATGACCGACCTGGTGAATAACCTCAAAATTTCGTTGGGTGAGAGGATCAACAGTTTGAGTTGGATGACAGATGTGACTAAAAAAGAAGCCATTGCAAAACTCGAAAAAATCAACGTAAAAATTGGGTATCCCGACAAATGGATTGATTACAGCAGTCTGACAATCGGAACCGATTCGTATTATGCAAATAAGAAAAATGCCCGACAGTTTGCCGTTAACCGCGATATAGCTAAAATTGGCAATCCTGTTGACCGCAGCGAATGGGGAATGACACCTCAGACCATAAATGCATATTACAGCCCGAATATGAACGAAATCGTTTTCCCGGCTGCAATTCTTCAACCGCCTTTCTTTTTTATGGATGCTGATGATGCCGTGAACTATGGCGCTATCGGAATGGTAATTGCGCACGAAATGACACATGGTTTTGATGATCAGGGCCGACAGTACGATAAAGAAGGTAACCTTCACGACTGGTGGCAGGCTGATGACTCAAAAAACTTTGAAGCAAAAACCAAAATACTGGTTGATCAATACGATAATTACAAAATGCTTGACTCACTGCATGTGGACGGCAAACTTACATTAGGCGAAAATATCGCCGATCTAGGTGGTATGAATGTAGCTTACAACGGATTGCAGAAAGCACTTGAAGGAAAAAATAAAGAAGAAAAAATTGACGGGTTTACACCTGACCAGCGCTTTTTTCTTTCGTATGCCCAGGTTTGGCGTGCCAATATCCGCAGCGAAGAAACTATGCGCCGTTTGAAAGAAGACGTACATTCGCCGGGTGAAGCAAGGGTTAACGGAATTGTGTACAATATCCCTGCTTTTTATGCTGCCTTTGACATTAAACCAACTGACTCAAGGTATATTGCATCTGAAAACAGGGCAGATATCTGGTAACATTGTCAAGACAACTGATCGGGCGTCCCGGTATTTGTAAAGACGCCCGATCGGGCGTCTAAGGATAACGATATCAATACAGAGAGACGCCCGATCGGGCGTCTCTACAATGCAAAAAAACAAATCATACATCAATGAAACGTAAATATCAAATTCTGATCCACCTGCTATTCTGGATTTATATTATAAACCAGGCGTTGTTTCCGGTATATCTGAACAAGATCGAGACCAAATACCTGCTTGATAACCTATATCTTAAAGATATATTTATCACAACGCTACTCAATATTTTTATTTTTTACACCATCTATTATATTATCCCTAATTTCCTGAAATTCAGGCGGAAATGGTTTGTATTTCCTTTCGTGATTGTGTTGGCAGCGGCTCTGTCGGCTATTCGGTTGCCTTTGGAAATTGCTTTCTGGAAATACATTGTACACTTGCCAGCCAGTGAATTGCAGTTTCAGTATGAGTGGATCTGGGCGACGCTCAAATACACCGTAATTATCAGTATTTACGCCATGCTTATACGTTTCAGCATCGATTGGTTTGATTCGCAGAAATACAAGGATGAACTGATTAAAGAAAGGCAGGCAAGTGAAATTGCTTTATTGCGTTCACAGGTAAATCCACATTTCCTTTTTAATACGCTTAACAATATTTATTCGCTGGTTTACAATAAATCTGACGAAGCGCCTGAAGCCGTGATGAAACTTTCGAGTATCATGCGTTATATGCTTTACGATTCAAATACCGATTTTGTTCCTATACATAAGGAGATAGAATACCTGAATAGTTTTATTGAATTGCAGGAATTACGTATCACACAGAAAGGATTTGTTGAAATAAAAGTATTAGGATCAATGGAGCACCGCACTATTGCGCCTATGCTGCTGATTCCGTTTGTTGAGAATGCTTTTAAACATGGTGATAAAAACCATGAACCTGGAATAACGATAATTTTAAATTTGTTACCTGACAGGCTTATTTTTTCAGTTGAAAACTTTGTTAAAAACAATGGCCAGCAGACAACGGAAGAAACCGGCGGTTTTGGCTTACAAAACATCAAACGCCGTCTTGGTTTGTTATATCCTGACAAACATGAATTAAAAATAGTTCAGACCGAAGAAATGCATAAAGTTGAACTAACTATACAGAACTAATATGAAAATAAATTGTATAGCCATCGATGATGAGCCTCTGGCCCTCGACATTATAAAGGCATATTGCCAGAAAGTTCCGTTTTTAAATCTGGCCGGAACATTCACAAATGCGATTGATACACTCGAATACCTGCGGCATAATACAGTCGATCTGATGTTCCTCGATATTCAAATGGAGGAACTTACCGGCATACAATTGCTTAATTCATTAAAAAACAAACCATTAGTTATTTTCACAACTGCTTATGACCAGTATGCCATTCAAGGTTTCGACCTCGATGTTCTGGATTATATTCTTAAACCAATTTCATTTGAGCGGTTTGTAAAAGGTGCCAATAAAGCGCTGGAGCAAATGCAAAAACTACCTGAAGTTGTTATGCAGGAAAAGCCTGAAAGGCATCAGGCAAGTGGAGGCAACACTTTTTTCTTTGTGAAAACTGAAACCCGTATCGAAAAAGTAAATGCATCTGAAGTTTTGTATGTAGAAGGCATGGGTGATTATTGGCGTATCGTTACCAAAACCCGCCGCATTATGACATTGATGAATGCCAAAGGCATTGAGGAAATACTGCATGAGCCGGGGTTCTGCCGGGTTCACAAATCATTTTTTGTTGCGATCGATAAAATAGAATTCGTTGAACGCAAGCAGATAAAAATCGGGGAAATATTAATACCGATCAGCGATACGTACCAGAAGAACTTTTTTGAGTTGATTGAGAAGCATAAGATGATGTAGTTGGAGGGGTTGGGGGTTGGGATTTAGGGGTTAGGGATTCGACAATTTGGCAATTTGACAACTTAGCGAAGCGATCTCACCGAAGGTAATTCGGCAATTTGACGATTTGAAAATTCGGCAATTTGAAAATTCAGTAATTTGAAAATTTGAAAATTTCATATTTCAATATTTTAACTACCTGAAACTCTTCAAACC
>CAZOXJ010000073.1:0-7353 GCA_964583325.1 uncultured Lentimicrobiaceae bacterium | reverse complement strand
GAAAATTTGAAAATTTCATATTTCAATATTTTAACTACCTGAAACTCTTCAAACCAGAAACTCTTCAAACCAGAAACTCTTCAAACCAGAAACTCTTCAAACCAGAAACCCTTCAAACCAGAAACTCTTCAAACCAGAAACCCTTCAAACCAGAAACTCTTCAAACCTTCTCCCCTACCGATTTCCCAACGAGATACCCCATCGAAAAAGCTGCCTGCAGATTATAACCTCCGGTATCACCATCAATATCAAGTACTTCTCCCGCAAAAAAGAGCCCGGGAACTAACTTTGATTCCATAGTTTTTGGATTTACCTCATCGAGGCTCACACCACCGGCTGTAACCATGGCCATATTAAAACCTCCAACTTTTTCGACGGTAAACGGGTATTCGCAAAAAGCGGCAACCAACTGATTTCTATTTACTTTAGTGATATCTGCCAGCCTTGTTTCGGGTTCAATATTAATGGATTGCAGGATTAGCAATACCAGGCTGCGGGGCAGGTCGTATTTTTTAAGGTAGGTTTGAACTGCTGTTTTTCCTTCTTTTTCAGCAGCTTTAATAAATTCATTCCTGAACTCATCGGGGTTAGTATCCGAAAAATTAACTTTTAAAATATCATTACTCAGAATATGCCTCGAAAAATCAAGAATACCCGGGCCACTCAATCCTTTGTGCGTGAAACCGATATCTCCAAGATGCTCACTTATTTTTTTATTCGCGCGGTACAAATAAACCGCTTTATTCTGAACCGAAACTCCAGAAATAGAAGCCATTGAATAATCGCGGATAAAAACCGGGCTAAGCGAAGGTTTGGGTGGTACAACCGAATGGCCTAGTTGCTTGGCAAAGTGATATCCATCACCCGTTGAACCAGTCGTGGGATAGGACATTCCACCGGTCGTGATCACGAGAAATGTACTTCTGAAAACACCAGCATCAGTTCTGACTTCAAATCCGGATTCGGTCTTTTTTACTTCGGCAACATGCTGATTACAGGCAATTTCTATTTTGTTCCTATTGCACGAATCAATCAAAACCTGTAAAACATCCGAAGCTTTCTGCGAAGCAGGAAAGACTTTCCCATTTTTATCCACAACAGTTTCCAACCCGTGATCATTGAAAAAACGAACCAGGTCGGTATTTGTAAAATGATGCAAGGCTGTTTTCAGAAAACGGTGATTTTCGCCGTAATGATCAAAGAAATCACTCAGTTTACAATCATGAGTCAGATTGCAACGGCCGGTGCCGGAAATAAGCAGTTTCTTGCCGGGCATAGCATTTTTATCCAGCACAATAACCTTGAGGTTTTTGCAATGGATGGCTGTGAAGAGGCCGGCAGGTCCTGCTCCGATGATCAGTATGTCAGCAGATTTCAAAAGAAAAACAGGTGTAGAGTCGTTAATTGCGGTAAAAGTAGGAAGAAACCACTTTATCTCCACCTGAAAGCGCTACAAATCTGTGTTGCATGTTTTATAGTCCAAACGTTTATACAAAGGCAGTGAAGTTAAAGTGCTATTGTTTCCTCGCCCAATGTCATTCCATGGCCATGCTGCCGGTCCATTTCCATCATCAAACTCCGGCGTACAGTATTTGCGCTAGTTTGTTTGCACATCAGCAATCACAATTTTAAACTGAGAATAAGCATAAGCTAATTCAGCTCACTTATCTCAAGTTTATCACATAATATTTTTTGTTCAGCTATTGCAGAATCGAGTGAATTTAGTTTCATAATTGGCATAATCTCCTGGTCTTCAGCATCTAAAAGTATCAATCTGAAATCTTTAACATCCGTATCAAGGGAACGGTTGCTCCTGCTAAATGTACGCCAGATCATATTTGATTCTTTGATTCCAATTTTCATACTTTTCTCTAACTTAATCCATTTACCTGTAGGAACAAGCCCAAACAAATGCTCCGAAAATTTTATTCTTCGGGAACTATAATCAATTATGGCACTGGTGTATGTAAATCCTAAAAAAGCACCCAGGACAACCAATATCAATCCGAAAAAAGAAAAAAATGTTGTAACCACCCCTGTAATAAATAGAAACAGACCGGCTGATGATCCGCTGGGACCAAATGATTTGTCAAGTTTGTTACTTGTTTTCATTTCTATATAAATTCATTTGCAGCTAATTATACCGATAAACAATAACTCTTCTCTTTTGCAAATCTAATCCATTCTGTCTTTAAATTGATACAACTTAATTTAATCCGCTACTTCTATAGATTTTTATTTACCGCGAAGACGCAAAGCATTATGTCGCAGATTATCAAAATATTAGGACGCAAAGACCTGAATTTATATGTTGTCGTTAATGAAGTTATTGGAAATTATTAACGGACTAATGTTAATCATTCTGCTAAATCATTCCGTTTTACCTGAAAGCAGAAAAAAGATGTTCCCAATCAGATGTAAAAAGGATAAAAAGAGCATTTCGCTAACGTTCAGTAAAAACCAGGAATAAGCTTTGAAAATTTATAAAAAAAAGCAGAAAATTCAACTATATCAAAATAAACTTTTATGTATGTTTGCATCATTAAAGTTTTGAACATATTGAGAATGAAAAAACTCGTATTACTCAGATTCATTATACTTCCGGTGTTATTTTTAGTATATGAAAATAGTTTTAGCCAGAAAGTTGACTTTTCTAACTATTCAGTATTAAAATCAGCCGGAGAGCTGCCCGAAGCGGTTATAAAAGCTCTCTCACTAAACAACGGGGAAGCAATAAACAAGGGAATTGCGGCCGATTCAAAAAAAACTGCTCAGCAAAAGAAAATATTCCTCATGAAAAATGATTGCGAAATCATTTCCTTGTTTCGCAATGGAGCTATGATGTTTGGCGACCCGCTGAGCATATATGTAAACAAAGTTGCTGCTGAATTGCTGAAGGACAATACTGATTTACTGGCTGAGCTTAATTTTTTTGTATTAAAAAATCCAGCTGTTAATGCATTTTCGAATAACAACGGATTTGTTTTTGTAAATATCGGCTTGCTTGCCAGCCTTGAAACGGAATCGGAATTAGCATTCGTATTGGCTCACGAAATATCGCATTACATACGCAAGCATCCGATGGAAGCACATCTCGAGAACCTGAAAATTTTTAAAGGTAAGAGTGCTTACCGGTTTAAATCCAATAACCAGAAACTCGATTTAATGGGTAAACGCTCGAGAGAGTTTGAATTTGAAGCTGATTCAATTGGCATTTCACTCTTCCTGGCTTCATCCTATAATCCTGAGACTATAAACAAAAGCCTCGACCACCTGCATTATTCCTATATCCCTTTTTCGGATATTGTTTTCGACACCCATTTTTTTAACAATGGAGACTTCGTGGTGCCTGCATGTTATTTCACTGACACATGTGCAAAAAAAACACCTATTAAAGATACCTACGACGAAAACTATTCGCACCCGAATATTTTTAAGCGGAAAGCTCATGCTGTCAAAATTCTGACTACCAAAGAGCTGAATAACGGCTACGATTACCTGGTTTCGGAAAGTGAATTTATCTATATAAGAGAAATTGCCAGGTTCGAGCTGGTTCACCTGAATGTACGAAATGAAGAATATGGAGATGCCATTTATAATGCATATGCCCTGTTGAATCAATATCCTGATAACAAATACCTGCAGTTAAACATTGCGAAATCATTATACGGGCTCACTAAATACAAGAACGAAGACAAGTATTTCCAGGTGGCAGAATCATATGAAAAATCGGAAGGCGAATCGCAGCAGGTACATTTCTTTCTTAAACAGCTGAACCGAAAACAACTGAATACACTATCAATCAATTATATACAAAGCATTAAAAAGGAATACCCCGACGTTGTTTTTTTAGACAAACTCGAGACCGACCTGGTAAATGAGTTGATCATCAAAAATGATGTTGATATCGAGAAGCTGATTAAAAGTGAAAAGGCAGGAATAATAAACGAAACGAATCCGGCCTCATCGAAGCGTGAATTGCAGAAAAGGACCGAAAATTTCTATTCCCTGGCCTTTAATAATGAGACTTTAAACGATACATCATTCATGCGTAAATGTGCTGATGCCAAAGCAAAAAAGAATTTATCGGATCGGAAAAATGCACTTTCGTCCAAAGAAAAGCATGAAGCAGAGGAGAATGCAATGGAATTAATCCGGAAAAATGGACTGAATCTGAATTTCGACAGCTTAATTGTACTAGACCCTTACCTTGAAATCGACAGAAATAATATTGAAGACGAATACCCGCTATACGATAAAAATAAAGGTGCATTTGATCAAAAGGTTGCCGAATCAACTTTGAGTGCCGGACTAACCACGTTACTATTGAGTTCGAGGGAAATAATTACGGCTGACGATATTTCGGAATACAACCAGTTGTGCATGTACCGTGAAATGTTCACTGAGAACATGACTCACGACATTGACAACTTTTATCCAATTGGTGCCGAATATTTCAGCGATCTAAAACCGGGAATAAAAAATATAATGTGCTATACCGGTTTATACGATGGTATTCCGGATGATCAGTATTATATTACGTATATCGATCTGAATACCGGGCAAACGCTGTACTGGAATGAAAAGAAAATTCAGAAAGGCAATTTTGACAAAGCAAAAAAATATTTAATTGAAGATTTCCAGGTATTAACCCATTAATAAACAAACAGTATGCATTCAACCATTCCAAAAACAACTCTTTTAGTTTCGTTATTCTACCTCATCTCTATTTACCATGCATATGCACAGTTAATCAACTGGGGAAAATTACAAACTTCAAAATCACAGCTCTATACGCCACACATTATGGGCGAGGATGATAACTACTTTTATTCAACATCTACAATAATACCTGATATCTACATCGAAAAATTCAAGAAATCGGATTTAAGCCGTCAGTATTCGAAGCTTGTTCCGCATCCGAAAATCGGCAGCACAGAATTGGAATATGAAGGCATTTATTTTATGCAAAACAGGTTTGTGATCTTCGCTTCCTATTTCAACAGCAAGGAAAACAATACCAATGTGTATGCCTATATTTATAATGCTGACGACGGCGCAAAGGCAGGCGAGCCAAAACTGATTATGACAGTGCCTGTCGAAAAGTTAAAGAGAAAAGGCAGTTTTTATGTTTTTGTTTCAAGTGACAGGTCTAAGATACTTGTAAATCATGCCGGATATTATAAAAAGGAAAAATGCATAAAAGATAAATACCTGCTTCTGAATGCTGACCTTGAAATAATTACAGAAAAGGAAGATAAAATTTTTAAGGACGAAATTGATTTCCGAACATTCAATTTTGCGATTGATAACGATGGATCGGTATACTATATTAAAACGATGACTTCAGGTGAGTCATTCATTGTATCGTACGATGCCAGCAAGGATTATGAAAAATGGGAAGAGCATATTGATTTCAGTGATCTGGACCGAAAAACGAAGGTTTATAATATCAATTTCAAGCTTAATGTTGAAGGTGACATGATGTTGGTGGGTTTTTTCACTCTCGACAATAAAAATGTAGAAGGCACTTTTGTAATGAAAATCCGGACCTCATCAAAGGAAATAGTTTACAAGAAAACTAATGCTTTTGATAAAGAGGCGCTGAAAAAACTTAGGATTGTTAACGCATCCTATTCCAATACTAAAACCCCGAAAATTCCAGTTGAAATATACAACAGCACTGAAATAGTAACCAAAGAAGATGGAGGAATTATCCTTATAGGCGAGAATCAGTTTATTTACACTAACGGGCTCTATGAAATAGGAAGTATAGTTATTTTCAACCATTCAAAAGATGGCGATTTGGTATGGACCCAGAAAATCCCCAAAGACCAACACTATGCCATAAAAGCCATGTTCAAGCCGATAGAAGTTGCCAGGAAATCATCCGAATACATTTCATATTTTCCGGCCATTCAGAATGAAAAACTAAATATCTATATTAACGATAACAGTAAAAATATCGGCACTTCACAGCAGGCAATGCTAAATTCGAACAAAGCAATGCTGTGTAATCTGCTGCGTATGAAAAAGACGATGCCTGTATGCTTTAGAATTAATCTGGAAACCGGCGAAGTTCAAAAGTCAGAAATGTTGCCAAAACAGAAAGAGAAAGTTTTTTTTAAACCCACACTGAGTTATCAGACCAATAACAGCGGAGACGTTATAGTTTTCAGCCAGGCAAAGTACAACTACAAGTTCGGAATTTTAACGGAATAACAACTCACATTCTTAAAATTCCGATCCTGATTTTGTTTAAAATCTCATACTTAAGTGATTACAATAATCAGCAAATAAAAGAATAAGGCTTCCGCAACGGAGGCCTTTTTCTTTTATTAAACGAATTGGTTTCTGATGAAAGCACAAAACCTGATTTCAGCTTTTCGGAAAGAATAGTTTTGCAAAAGCCATTATCCGACTACATCCGGGGAAACGTATGGTTGCAAAATAAAAAAAGACAAAGCAAAATGCCTTGTCTTTTCTGGAGCGGAAAACGAGATTCGAACTCGCGACCCTCAGCTTGGGAAGCAAAGGTTCCTGTTTCATATAAGTACTACCAATATTATCACATATAACATACCTATATGTTTTCCCTAAAACTATTCTTAATACAATCTCATTATAACTTTGGGTTTTGTATTGAGTATCTCCGCGAAAAAAGAGAATACAATAATCCATTCCATTGCTTACTTTTGTATCATAGATAATCAAATCAGACCAATGGGTAAGGATTCAAGTTCAAAGAACAGTAAAGTTGAAGACAAAGAGAAGATAACTTGGAAATCGCGTAGTTCCATTCCTTTAGATATGGAGAAACTATTAGGAATGACATTCAAAGATAAGGTATATCATCTTGCAATTAGTGGATGGCGAATTGAAGTCGAAACCAGGTCCGGAATTGAATACATATATGCCATCAAATACGTTGATCGCAAAAAGAGGAGGATCTATCTTGGGAAAAGAGAAGATCAACCGGATTTGTAGTTTGAAATAAATCATGATAAGCAATCAAAGTGCAGACTTAATGAAAAATTAATGTAATGCTCGAATTAAATCGTCTTTTCCGACCTAACTGGTTTAATTCAGATTACCTATAGCCACAGTCAGCTTACATTTCAATAATGGCAGCAGTTAAATTGTCGTGATAACCTCCATTTTTAAAACCTATTGAATCTATTTTTTCAATCATTTGGTTAATAACTGTTTCGACATCTGAATTCTGACTTGCCATTTTTACCAGTTCATTTTCAGGAACAGCACCCCATATACCATCCGTACACAAAAGGAATCTATCTCCTTTCTGATACGATAAGTTATCTGTTATTTCTATTTCTACAATCGGCTTTATAC
>CAZOXJ010000072.1:16616-18202 GCA_964583325.1 uncultured Lentimicrobiaceae bacterium | reverse complement strand
CACCTTGCGAAGTAGGTTCAGGTGTGGTGATGTAACCGATAGTATATTTGTTAATCAATGCCCGCCTGCCATTTTCTTTCCCAATGCATTTACCCCCGACAATGATGGGTTGAATGATGTTTTCCGCGCTATCACAATAAACACGCAGGTTGAACTAATGATTATTTACAACCGATGGGGGCAGAAAATTTATGAAAGCAATGATCTATTTCCCGAATGGGACGGAACCGCTAATAAAGAAGCATCACCAAATGGTCTATATGCCTATGTAGTATATTATTCAGATGCAGAATCAGGATTCGCAAAAAAGGAGAAAAGGGGAACGGTGATGCTGATAAGATAGAATTGAATGTATGGCAATTAACGATGAATAATTTAAGAATAAACCTAAATATTATTTTCCAATTTAAAGCAGAACTACTTTGTTATAACCTACCCCGCCACCTTCCTATACCTCCACACTGCCAGTGTAAGCGAAATAACCGCGTACACAGCAACTGAGGCAAATGGTTTCAGAATATCCTGAAATTCAGAGCCTTTCAGCATAATCATACGCATCATTTTAATAAAATAGGCTATCGGATTGATAATATTGATATTCTGCGCCCATTGCGGCATGCTGTCGACAGGAGTAAATAAGCCACTCATCATAATAAAAACCACAGCAAAAAACCAGGCCAGGAACATGGCCTGTTGTTGCGTGTTAACCAGGGTGGAAATAAATAATCCTATGCCCAGCACAGCCAGCAGATATACCGCTGCCACACCGAAAATCAAACCCAGACTGCCAACTATCGGAATACCAAAAACAATGCGGGCCAGCAGCAGTCCGAATGCAAGTTCGAAAAGGGCTATAAACCAGAAAGGGACTAATTTGCCAATTACAAACTGGTATTTTTTTACCGGCGAAACATTAAACTGTTCAATGGTGCCCATTTCCTTTTCGCGCACTACATTCATGGACGAAAGAAACAAGCCTATTACAGTAACAAGCAGCACCAAAATGCCTGGAACCATATAGGTTTTATAATCCAGTTCGGGGTTATACCAATAGGAATACCTTATATCGAAAAGTGGTTTACTTATCGCTCCTCCCGATAAATCGACAATAATATCGCGGTTATAATCAGCTATAATCGAATTTCCATATGCATTCATAATGGCTGCCGCGCTTCCGTCAATAGCATTTGAAATCAACTGAACGGATGCTTTTGTTTCTTTTTGCAGGTCGCGCTCGAAACGGTTCGGGATAATAAGAATCTGGTGGGCTTTGCCGGTTTTTAGCTGCTCTTCGGCTTCGGCATAGGAATTTGCGTAAGCTTTAATATGATAAAACGGAGGTGCTGCAAATTTCGAGACCAGCTGCCTCGATGCTACCGAATGATCCTGATCGACAATTACAAGATTGATATTTTTGATTTCGAAGGTAACAGCAAAAGCCAGTATCAATAATTGTACAATAGGAATTACAAATATTATAGGCAGCATGGTTTTGTTACGGAAAATCTGCCGGAATTCTTTTTGAAGGATGTATAAAATGGTGTTCACGGGAAGAGAAGGGTTTCTGGTTTCGGGTTTCTAGTTTC
>CAZOXJ010000072.1:12793-16516 GCA_964583325.1 uncultured Lentimicrobiaceae bacterium | reverse complement strand
ACCTTAAACTTCTTCACACTCAGAGCAATAAAGAACAAAGCCATGCCTGCAATAATCAGCGTTTCTTTCCAGATATACTGAAATCCCAGCCCTTTGATCATGATCGATTTTACAATGATTATAAACCAGCGTGGCGGCATCAAATTACTTATTACCTGCAAGGGAAGCGGCATGTTTTCGATGGGGAAAATAAATCCGCTCAACAGGATGGTTGGCAACATAAGCGCAAACATCGACAGCATCATAGCCATTTGCTGGCTGTTGCTTACGGTTGAAATAAATATTCCCAGCGACAACGCCATCACAATAAACAGAAAGCTTTCGGCTAATAAAAGCAAGAGGCTACCTTTTACCGGCATGCCAAGCACAAAGTAACTCAGCAATAAGATTATAACGGCATTTGAAAATGCGAGTAAAACATAGGGTAGCACTTTCCCGGCAATAATCTGAATGGGCCGCATGGGCGAAACCAAGAGGATTTCCATGGTTCCCATTTCCTTTTCTCGTGCAATGGATATTGAGGTCATCATTGCGGTGATAAGCATCAGCAAAATGGTGATAACGCCCGGAACAAACATAAAAACGCTTTTCAGGGCCGGGTTGTACATCATCTGCGATTCGGTGGTTATGGTTACCGGCAGCGACAGTCCTTTCAAGTATTCCTGCTGGTAATCGTTTATGATGGCAGAGGTATAACTCACCAGCAGGTTAGCCGTATTCGGGTCGCTGGCATCGCTAATTACCTGTATACCTGCCTGCCTGTCCTTTTCGAGTTTTGTGGCAAAATCACTTTCGAAAATGATCACTTCCTTTACTTTTCCATGCCTGAAAACCTCTTCGATATGTCCTTCGCCGGGAACCTCGTCAGCCAGGATAAAAAATCCCGATGAGAGAATTTTTGATGTTATCGCCCTCGTTACCTGGTCGTTGGAATGATCAATAATGGCGATAGGGGCATTTTTTATTTCCGTTGAAAGTGCAAAACCAAAAAGCAATACCTGTATCACCGGCATCCCGAAAAGCACTATCATCGACCGGTAGTCGCGAAAAATGTGGTAAAACTCCTTGATTATGAATCCTTTCATTTGCCTTTGCTAAGTACTTGGTGCTGTGTTAAGTAATGCATACCGGATTCCCCAACCCCTAAATCCCAACCCCTAAATCCTTATTAATTTCGTGCAATTTTCAAAAAAACCTCCTCAATCGTTGCCGAATTGTATTTTGCTTTCAGGTTCGCGGGTGTATCGAGTGCTACAATTTTACCATCGGCCATTATGCTTACACGACGACAGTATTCGGCTTCGTCCATATAGTGTGTAGTAACAAAAACAGTAATTCCCTGGCTCGCGGTTTCGTAAATGATTTCCCAGAATTGCCGCCTTGTTATCGGATCAACGCCACCTGTAGGTTCATCCAGAAAAACAATGGAAGGTCTGTGAATAATAGCCACAGAAAATGCCAGTTTTTGTTTCCACCCCAGTGGAAGTGAACCCAGAATCTGGTTTTTTTCACTTTCCAGCCCCAGCCGGCCAAGTAATTCAGATGTTCTCTCTTTTATTGTAGTCCTTGGCAATCCGTAAATGCCGCCGAAAAACTGAAAATTCTCCCACACCGACAAATCATCAAACAGCGAAAACCTCTGGCTCATGTACCCTATCCGCTTTTTGATCATCTCCGTTTGCTTGTAGACATCATACCCCGCAACCCTAACTTTGCCTGAAGTTGGAGCCGATAAACCGCATAAAATCTTCATTGCTGTTGTTTTGCCGGCTCCATTAGCCCCCAGGAATCCATATATTTCCCCTTCATCTACCGAGAAAGTGAGATGGTCGTTGGCAACAAAATTGCCAAACTTTTTTACCAGGTTTTCGACTTCAATTATTTTCACTACGGATTTTGGGGTTGGGATTTAGGGGTTGGAAGAGTTTGAAGAGTTTCTGGTTTCATGGGTTTCTGGTTTCATGGGATAGTAAGTTGAGGCACTGTTCACTATTCACTATTCACCTTTCACTGTCATTGCGAGTGAAACGAAGCAACACTATTCACTCATTTTCATCATTTCCATAAAGCAATCTTCGATGGATGGTTCTATTTTTGAAATATGAACATTGTTGTGCCCGGCTGCCTGCAGGTATGAGATGATTTCAGCCGGTTTAACCGAATCATCAGCCAGGGTTACGTGAATGTGCTCCCCGAAAGGAAAAGCTGTCCTTACGGGCTTATATTGCCTCAGATCGCCAAGTAAACCATATACATCATCCGCTTTAACGGCTAACAGGTCCCTGCCAAAATCCGAACGGATTGCTTCAGGGGTGTCGATGGTCATAAGTTTGCCGTTTTGGATCAGTGCAACACGGTCGCAACGGGAAGCTTCGTCCATGTAAGGTGTTGAGACTACAATCGTTATACCGTTTCGCTTGAGCCTGTCGAGCATTTCCCAGAATTCGATACGCGAAACAGCATCAACTCCCGTGGTGGGTTCATCGAGTACCAGTACTTCCGGTTTATGAATCAAAGCACACGACAAAGCCAGCTTTTGTTTCATTCCACCCGAAAGGTCCCTGGCTTTCCGGTTTTTGAAAGGTTCGATCTGGCTATAAATATCTTTCACCAGTTCGTAATTGGCTTCGGGCGTAGTTTTGAAAATACCGGCAAAAAAGCGGAGGTTTTCCTCAACCGAAAGGTCTTGATACAACGAAAACCGACCGGGCATATAACCCAGGATTTTTCGCAGTTTAATGTAATCCTTCACCGTGTCCAGTCCTTCCACAGTCAATATACCGCTATCCGGAATAAGCAAGGTTGTAATGATGCGGAACAAACTAGTTTTTCCGGCACCGTCAGGACCAATAAAACCGAACAATTCTCCTTTCTTTACATCAAAAGAAATAGCATCAAGCGCGGTTTTTTCACCATAACGCTTTCGGATATCAACTGATTTGATGGATGTGGGCGACGACATGACTGGTGATTGTGTATTTTGGAAGCCAGGTTACATGGCAACCTGGAAATAATATATTGAGGAACCATAAGACAACCAGGGGAAAGGAACAATCCGTAGATGTTCCCTAACCCCCAATCCTCAAATCCTAAAGCCTATTTCCTTAAAGCAGCTTCTTTGGTCCAGTAAGCTGTTTTTCCAAGGCCCATCCACGAAGCACCAATATATCCCCTGATTTTAACTTTATTGGCCGATTCGAAATTGATGTAACAATTGTAGGTCTTGCCACTCGACGGATTATAAATCGTGCCTTCTATCCACTCATCACTCGATTTATCATACTTGAATCCTTTCAGCATTTCAAGGCCAATGATAGCGCGTTTCTGAAGTTTTACATCCGGGTTTTTGTCGTCAACTTTAGGTTTACCGGCTTTATCGAGAGGTTCTTTAAGCCAGACCACTTTTCCGTAATATTTACCGTTAGGATCTTTGTAAATCTGAACCTGCGATTTTTCGGCGCCTGTTTCATCATCAAATGTAAGGTAGTAACCTACAATTTTGTCCGGTTTGCTTTGCGCGTTTACTGTTGCGGCGAATGCCATCGAAAGTACAAGTAATACTGCAGTGATTGTGATTTTCATGGTTTTTAGAGATTTGGTTTTAAATTGATTGAATTGATTAGAAATATGTTCAAGGGTTTAAGGCTGCGCGTTCAAGGTTCAATGCTGCGCGTTCAAGGGTTCAAGGCTGCGCGTTCAAGGGTTCAATTGCTGCGCGTTCAA
>CAZOXJ010000072.1:0-12693 GCA_964583325.1 uncultured Lentimicrobiaceae bacterium | reverse complement strand
GCGCGTTCAAGGGTTCAAGGCTGCGCGTTCAAGGGTTCAATTGCTGCGCGTTCAAGGGTTCAATGCTGCGCGAACAAAGGTGTCTGGATTGTGTCATTTTTTAAAATTCACTTCAGCCGGCATAGCAATTTTAAGGCTTCCATCGTTGGGAACTTTTATCTTTACTCCATACACCAGGTTAACGCGTTCTTCTTTGGTTTGAATAATTTTAGGGGTAAATTCCGCCTTTGGTGAAACCCAGCTTATGGTTCCGCTCAGCTTCCGGTTGCTCTTTTCATTAGCGTCAATAAGCACTTCCACCTGTTGACCAAGTTTTACATCGGGCAACTGACTGCCCGAAACGTAAACTTTAAGTTCCATCACGCTAAGATCGGCAATTTTGTAAAGCGCCCGACCTGGAGCCGAAATCTCGCCGGCTTCGGCAAACTTGCTCAATACGGTTCCGTTCACCGGGTTTAGGATATAACATTTATGAAGCGATTCGTTAACCTGGGCAACCTGACGGTCAATTACTTCCATTTCTTCAATAATACCCGCATTTTGAGTCTGAATGGAAGCTATTTGTTTATCAACCATATCAAGCGCCCCGTTTATATCATCAAGCTGTTTTTGAGTGGCGGCCTTATCAGCCATTAACCTTGTAACCCGGTTCTTTTCGATCAGTAAATTAGCCTTTTGCTGTTGTTGCACATCTATCTGACTGACTACACTGGTTTTTTTGACCGAAACCGCTTTTTTTTGCGATTGCAACTGCAGTTTTTTCAGGTACAGATCCGTTGTATCTATCAGCGCAACTATGATTCCCGAATCTAACAGTGATCCTTCTTCCACATCCAGATAATGTATTTTGCCGGCGCTTTCGGCTGATACTGATATCTGAACAGCTTCGAAATTACCGTAGGCATCGCTTAGGTTGTTGCGGCTGCTGCAGGATGATAACCATAATAATGCAATCATTACCAGCATATTGCTGCTGACTGACTTCGTAAAATATGTTTTTCTCATAATTTTGTGAAATGTAATTTTTTGAAACGATTCTTTTTCTTTTTTCTTATCACCCAAAAGCCATCAGTTCTTAAATGTGTGTTTTGCTATTTCGATTGCTTTAATGAGTTTTTGTCGCAGCAGTTTCTTATCCGGTAAATGGGTAAGGTATTCAGAAACTTTAATTTGTTCGTGGTTATCCAGCATTAGATAATTAATTTGTTCAGGCGATTTCGTGCTGCAAAGGATTAGCCCTACAGGTTTATTTTCACCCTCTTTTTGTTCATTGGCTTCAAGCCAGCGCAGATATAATTCCATCTGACCTTTATAAGAAGCCTGAAATTTACCTAGTTTCAGATCGATGGCTATCAAAGAGCGCAACCCCCGGTGGTAGAATAATAAATCGATATAATAATCTTCGTTGTCGATAGTGATCCTTTTCTGCCTGGCAAGGAAGGCAAATTCAGTTCCCATCTCAGTGATAAACCCTTGCAAATTAGCCAGAATAGCAGATTCAAGGTCCTTTTCACTGTATGAATCGTGCAATCCCAGAAAATCCAAAAAATAAGGATCTCGGAACGTTAGATCAGGGCTGATTTGTTTTTCGTTTTTTATTATCTCAAGATCGTTGATAATGGTTAACTCAGGTTTTTTACTGATAGCTGTGCGTTCGAAAAGCATGCTATCCATTCGGTTCTGCAATGTCCTTACACTCCATTGTTCATGGATACAAATTTGAGTATAAAACTCTCTTTTCAGATGATCTTCAATGTAGATAATTTCGCGGATATGGCTCCATGTCAATTTTGCACACAGCGTGTGCACAATTGTAATGTCCCTAAAAACAGCATTAAACTTAATAAAACTTTGCAGGTTTCTTTTATTGAAACCAATCCCATAAATATGAGTCAATTTTTCACTAAGCCCCGAAATTATTCTTTTACCATAGTCAGCCCTGCTGCTCTTTAAGATATCTTCATTAATTCGTTTACCAATATTCCAGTAAAGAAATGCTAATTCGCTGTTGATAGTAAGTGCAACAGTTTTTCTTGCGCGGTCAATTAATGAAACAATTGAGTGAAGTAATTCATTATCAGTCTGATTACCTAAATCTTTACTCATAAAGTACGCGTTTTAGAATGGAATCTTTTTAAACATAGTCTGATAACTGTTCAGTTTTTACAGCCCACCCGTTGCAGCTTTGTAAAGCGCTTTCGACTGCAGTAACTGCATTTTATGCAGATTTCGCGTAAGCAGAGCCTGTTCTTCGGCAAGCTGCTCTGTTATGTAATCCGTTGCGGTTATAGTGCCGTTTTCGAGCTGCGATGCTGCCGAAAGAGTTATTGACCGGCGCAGGTCAATTATTTCATCATCACTTTTCAGCAGTTCTTCTGCTTTTACAACTTCGGCAAGGTATTGCTGCACCTGCGCCTTATTGGCAAGGTCGTAAGCGTTCTTTTGGTTTTCAATAATTTTGGTGTTCAGGTCCAGGATCTGTTTTTCGCGGCTTGACTGGTTCCAATTCCAGAAATTCCAGGTTACTTTAGCTCCAACGGTATAAAAAAACGCTGAACCTTCTTTGAAAATATTATAACCCGGATTCCCGTAACCGGCTGTTCCAAAACCATACACCCGCGGCATATCTTTCGAAATTGTAAGCTTCTTTGTTGCCTCCAGTTTTTGCTGCATCAGGCCGAAAACTCCAAACTCAGGCCTTAAATTAGTATAAACGGTAAGATCGACCTGCTGAAAAGGCTCAACAAAAGAGGTGTTTTCATTTATTGAAAGACCCGTTAGCACACCCATGGTACTGATTAATGCTTTTTTCTGTGTTTTTACTTCCACCAGGCGCTGGCCGGCTTTGAGTATTTCAGCCTGCATTATATTTTCAGCAGATGCCAGCATTACTCCTTCGCGAACAGAAACATTAACTTTAACCAATCTTGATTTTAAGTCCGTAATTGAATTATTGATAACACCGATATTAAGATCAGCAAGTAAAATATTGAAATACAACTGGTTGATCCGTTCACGAATTTTATAGAGTTCTGCTTCATTATTCAATTGGTTGATCTGCCGGTTGTAATCCTCTATAATTCCCTGCGCCGTAATGGCACCTCCGCCATAGAGGAGCTGGTTGGCGTCGAGCGATAATTTGTATTGTGCTTTGGGGATCACAGCCCCAGGAGCCCCCGGGATAGAGTATAGAAGTTGGATAACTTCGTTTTGGTATGTTCCCTGACCGTTAAAGTTCAGTTGCGGGAGTTTGCCGTTGTCAATATTCCGCTGTTGGAGGTTGTCGGATTGCGCATAAATTTCATTCTGGCCGGCAAGCGGATGGGTTTTCATGGCAGCGGCCATGCAGTCGTCGAGCGTTACAGCAGGTTGCTGCGCTGTTAGTGTTGTGGTTGTAAAAATACTTAACCAGAGTAAAAGTGTTTTGTACCTCATACAGCTAAAGATTTTAAAACAAAATCTACAATTTCTGTTTCGCGTGAGTTGAGATATGAACGGTATTCGTCGTCACTCATATTAAATACATTTTGAACGATTGGTCTGGCGACAAACGGGAAAATACACATAGCAATAATGTTGACAACCAGGTGTTCGGCCCTGACAGGACGTATCAATCCTTTTGCAACTTCTTCGTCAATCTGATACTGCAACATCAGGGGGTTTATTTCCGCTCTTTTTATATATTTCAGAAACCTGTCGGGATCAGTATTTAATGTATTAATTACAAAAGCCGGAATAAAAGGGTTTTCGCTTAACCCTTTAAGGTAAATCTTCACCAGCAGGCTTATTTTTTCTCTAATCCCTAACTCAGCCACAAGTGCTTGCTGAAGAGCCGGAAATAGGTTTGAAGCCACTTCGCTGAACACAGCTTCGAAAAGTTTTTCCTTACTGCGGAAATAATAATGTAAAAGTGCCTTGTTTATTCCGGCATGGTCAGCAATTTCCTGCATACGGGCACCATCAAGACCTTTGGCAATAAAGATTTCACGGGCTGCTTTAAGTATTTGATATTCTGTGTTTTCCGCTGACATTTAATTTGAGTTTAATCACTACACTTGTGGTTTAACTATGTGTTTTAACCATTTGGTCAAAATTAAAACAAAAAAAATCAGGTTTGACAAAAACCTGGTTTTTTTTTAGTGATTTCGAATTAAATATTCTATCTGTTTGTAATCTAAATGTTTATCTTGATTCAGCTTTTTTTATCATATCGGAATTAACGAACTGGGCACCCCAGATAATGGATTCCAGTTGCCTTACATAATTCCGTTTCGATTTGTTCGGATAGTAAACATACCCGTCAAAAACCACAATCCGCTGACGTGGGGCATCAACAATGGTATAATTAACAAAAGGGCCACCCATAAAATCGCCTTCGGTTCGCCACAAACCACGTGTTTCGAGCGCGAAAAGGCCTTTAAAAATTACTTTCTTTGACTCAGGTTCATAATATTTGCGCTCGGTTGTCATGTACGAACCTTCAATCGGTCCGGGAATATAGAGCTTTGTATAACGGTCGCGGGCTGCAAGTACAGCTTCGGGCGACATCTGAGCCGTGTCTTTGTATGGAAAGGTATAAATCATAAGGCCAAGTCCCATGGTGGTGCTTTCGGACCGCAACCAGATAAAGTCGCTCATCTTCTTTGCCTTGTAAAAATCATTGGATATCACCATTTTAATCCCAAACGTATCGGCTAGAGTTTTCTCTATTTCAAAATTCCGGCTAAGGGCATTCTGGGCACTGAATCGTGCTCGCTCATTTTGAGCGAATAACTCCGCTATTGCTGCACTATTCTTTGCGAAAACATTGATCAGTGCGGTATCTGATGAAGCTTTCATTTTAATTACACGCTGCGGTTGCGACCAAACATTTTTTAATGTTTCAACTTTGCTTTTCGTATTTTCAGGTTTTACATCAACAATCAGAACATTCCGGTGTGTTTGCAGAAAACGGGAAAAGTCTTTTTCAGGAATATTGATAAGTGTATATTCCGGTTCTGCTTCGGGCAAACCTGCCATCGACTGCATTAATACGGCTTTAATTGTATCACCGATTGGTCCGTTCCACACGGGTTTACTGCAAACGACTATTATTTCCGATCCACGGCCCGTAGAGTTTGGCCCTTTACTTTTGCTTTCGGCACATGAAGTAATGATCAGCGCGGCAATTAATACAAAGACTGAATTTTTAAACCACATCAGGCTATAAACTAAATTGTTAATTAGGTTGATCGCTGAAAAAACCGGTCTTTTAGCCAGCCGGCAATATTAATTTAATCTTCTGACCGACTTTGAGCCCGGCACTTCCACTGATTTTATTCCATTCTTTCAGCTGATCAATAGTAACGCCATCATACTTTTGCGAGATACTCCAAAGCGAATCGCCAGGCTTAACAGTATAATAAACAAGTTTAAGGTCACCTTCGGGTTTATTGGGGGTTTCTTTTGGGGTGGCTTTCTGAGCAGTAGATTTTGAATCATTATCGCCAGCAGGAGGATTTACCCTAAGTTTCTGACCAACTATAATATTATTACTTTCGAGAGAATTCCAGGCAATAAGGTCGCTCATGCTAACGCTATACTCCTCTGAGACCTTGGATAGTGATTCGCCTTTTGTAACAGTGTGGTATTTTGCTTTTACAGAGTTATCAGCAGAATTCGTCATTTTATTCTCTTTATCAACTTTATCGGTAGTTGCTACTTCTTCATAAACAACAACTTTTCCAGGAGCATTTACCCTCAGTTTCTGACCAATCATAAGGTTATTGCTTTTTAGTTTATTCCAGGCCATCAGGTTTTTGGTTGTAACCTTGTACTTCCCGGCTATTAAACCAAGGCTTTCTCCCTTTTTAACAGTGTGAATCTTAGGTTTAACTTCAGTAGTAACAGCTTTCTTCACAACTGAAGCTTCTGTTTTTTCGGTGTTCACCGAATCGGTTTTTGAAGCTAATTCCTGGGTTTCAGGAACAGATTTCGGTGTTTTAGCCTTTACTGCAGGTTGCTGTGTTTTAACGTTAATTTTAAGAACTTGTCCCTTGTAAACGGAAGATTTCTTGAGTTTGTTCCATTTTTTAATTTCTGAAGTTGAACAATCGTATTTACGTGCAATGGTCGATAAAGTTTCGCCTTTACGGACTTTGTGTGTTATACGTTTGGTAATTACATCATAATCAGCATTATCCTGAGGTTTAAACTGATTTGGGTCGTAACCTTTGAGTTGATAATATGCGTATAAGGAAGGCTCATTATTGATAAAATCGGCTATTGATTTTTGCGGCAAGCGGATGTAGAATGGATTAGCCGGAGTAGCCGGAATAAAACCCGTTCGGAAGGTTGGATTCAGAAATTCAAGATCGGTTATATTCAGCGAAAGTTTATCGGCTAATATTGCCAGCGTAAGTGGCTGATGAACAGCTACTGTATCTGTTTCGTGATACAGTATTTTAGGCATTACCGGGTAAATATTATGCTCATTCGAATAAGCCATTACATAATTTACAGCAATGAAAGCCGGAACATAATCACGTGTTTCGCGGGGCAGATAAGGCATAATTTCCCAGAAAGTCATTTTGCCACCTGAGCGGCGAATAGCTTTATTAACATTTCCCGGACCCGAGTTATAGGCAGCCAGCACCAGCAACCAGTCGTGGTACATGTTATAAAGATCGTTAAAATGCCTGCAGGCTGCGATAGTTGATTTCAGCGGATCGTTACGATCGTCGACATACGATGTAACTTCCAGACCATACACTTTGCCTGTGTAATACATAAACTGCCATAGACCGCCGGCTCCAACCCGCGAACGGGCTTTTGCATTTAAAGCGGATTCAACAATTGCCAGGTATTTTAACTCAAGCGGAACATTATATTTGTCGAGCTGCTGCTCAAACATAGGAAAATACATTTGGGCCAGTCCAAGCACACGGGAGGTAGTTCCTTTCTTTTGATTGGCATACATATTAATGAACATACGAATGTATGGGTTATATGTAAGCTCAATAGGTGATTCAACATCAAGGCGTTGCATCCGGTAGTAGTAAACCGAATCAGGATATGTGGGAACAAAATTTGGAAGGAAATTATACTTGTTTTCGGTTAACCGGTTACGGGTATCCTCACTGCTCTCGAAATATTTAAGCGTACTTAGGCTATCCATAGCAGCAACAATAAAATTATCGCTTATGAATTCAAATTCGGAAGTAGCCTTTTCCGGGGTGTTGTACTCTACTGCTTGCTGAGCGTTGGTAACTCCGGCAAAGCAAAGAGTCATTACTATAAACAGGTTCAGGATTTTCTTCATTCTTTATTCCTCAGGTTTAAAAAGCCAAAAAGTTAAAATTTCTTTAATCCATAGTCATGGAATCTTAATTTGGCTAAAAATACAAAAAACACATTTATATGCATGTGTCTCTTATATTATTAATTCACAATCGATTGTTAAAAAGTATAACGGTTAAAACCGCAGTTTTGGTATCCGGCATTGCGATAAAATCAGGCAGCAGAAAATTCCATACAAGGAGATAGTATTGTCCCCCTTCGCGGATGCCTGAATTAATAACTACTATTTGCCGGTATTAGTATCTGATTTGGTGTCAGAATCTTCTTCTTTAATTCCGTCTTTAAAATTTTTGATCCCTTTTCCTAAACCTCTCATTAACTCAGGAATTTTTTTTCCTCCGAAAAGTAGCAGCACAATGGCAAGGATAAGTACTATCTCAAGGCCCCCTAATTTACCCATGATTTTTATAATTTTTTCAGTGTGTAGTTTGCAAAGTTAAAGCAAATACATAAGCAAGAATGCAATTTTTAACATAAAAGTTCTAAATATTACTACTCTTTACTCCTCCCTGATTGAATGCCAGCTATACGTATAATATTGAATATGAATAATATAAGACAGCTATTCAGGCAACAAAAACAATTTTCCAGATATTAAAAACAAGTGCAAATCATCAAAATTCATGACCAGGAGAATTATTCAGGGGAGAGTTTATAAAAAAATTGCAGTCAATGAACTTAAACTTTGGAGGAAATAATCCGGTTTATTGTCTTTAAATTTTCAACCATCCGGCTGGATTTTGTACAATTGTACCAAGCCACAGCTCGAAATGAAGTCGTGATTTTGATTCGCCGGGAGATGTGGAAATAGTGCCAAGTGTTTGCCTGGTCTTCACTTTATCCCCCTTTTTTACGGTTACATCATCGAGATTCGAGTACACGGTAAGGTAATCGCCGTGCCTTACAATTACAATATAGTTGAGGTTGGCGATAAACAGCACACTCGAAACTTCCCCATCAAAAACTACCTTGGCCGGAGCTCCCGGTGAAGAAACGATATCGATGCCATTGTTTTTAATCTTGATATTCTGGTATTCAGCATGAGGATGTTCGCCAAAAGAAGAGATGATAGCTCCCCGGTCAACCGGTGATGGCAATTTGCCCCTGTTACCTGCAAAACTGCCTGTAAGCGCAACATCTTCTGCCGTTACCGACATACTGTTCGATTTTACAGGAGCGGCTTTTGCAGCGGTAGGGCGCGCTTCATCCAATTTTGCGATAGCTTCATCCTTCACGGGATCGGATGGTTTCGCTCCGGCATCTGTTTTGGGTTTCGCTTTTTTGTCGGCTTCGGCATTTGCCCTGGCCTTGCGATCGGCTTCGGCAGCAGTTCTTTTTTCAGCAGCAGCCAGAGCGGCGGCTTTACGCATTTTCTCCTCGTTGGCCTTTTTAATTTCAGCAGCCACAAGTGCCTCTATCGCAACCTGTAACTTATTGAGAGCAATTTCATTATCCCGCAATTTAACAAGAAGTTTTTTCTCCTGCGAAGTAAGGTTTTTAACCTTTTCATCTTTCTGACTTTTTTCGTTGGCCAGTAAATTCCGTTCCTGTTCCCTCAGATGCTTCAATGTTAATTTAGACGATTTACGTTTTTCCAGTTCCAGCTTTTTAGTGGCCAGTACTCTTTGAGCTTCAGTAATTGAATTTACCTGGGTTTTCCGGTATTCGGTATATTGTTGCAGATATTTGAGCCGTTTGTAAGCCTGGTTAAAATTGCGCGCCGAAAAAATAAACATCAGCCGGTTATGGGCACTCCGGTTGCGGTAGGTTGAATAAACGATACGGGCATATTCATCTTTAAGACTTTTCAGATTTAAGTTAATCCGATAAATGGTATCACCCATACTTTTCACCTGACTTTCGATACTATTTACTTCCTGATCAATTTCACGGATAAGTTCTTCGCGCTTATTAATTTTATTATTTATCAAAACCAGCTGGTTCAGGTTTGCAGACTTGTTTTTCTTTGTCTGTTCCAGTTCCTTGTTCATTTGGATGATCTCTTTTTCAAGCTTCGATTTCCGGCTCTGTAATTTATTTTTGTCATTTTGAGCATACATGGTTGCTGCTGCTGTTATAAAAAACAGAACGACAATGCAGCACACAACCACATAAAACCGGTTTATATTACGGGTATTTCCTTTCATTTTTTTTCAGGCTGTAAATCCTTAATTTCCATGTAGCTATCTGGAATTTTAAAGGGGTAGGTCTGCTCCTTATCAAATTGAATTTTCGAATAGCTGATGCGTATCCTGATTTTATTATCTGCAGTTTCGACTCTGAAATCCACTTCGAGCGGTATTATTTTTCCATCAGAATCTTCAAATTCAGTGTAGGTTGCCAGAAATTTACGATTGTCGCGTTCGGCTTCCTTCAGCATTACTTTTGATATTTTAAAATTTTGCGGATCGAGCCATATGCTTTGGATCGGAATACTTATATCATCTTCGCTGCGGCGAACATACCGGCGAAGTTTGCGCCTGTCGGTAGTGCTGAGTTTGTACTGCTGGTTTTCGACTGACGCCTTGAATGTATTAGACTCGTACAAAGAAAAATCATTGCCCAATAAAAAAGCCTGTGCCATATCATAATCCAGAGTTTTATTGATCAACTGGTTGATATAGGTAAAATTCTGCTGCAAATAGCTATTATTCAACCTGTTGATATATTTTATAGAGTCAGGAGTAAGCATAAAGCGAACAGCCTCAATTCCAAGGGCAGGGGTGATTGAAATCCAAATTATACTGTCGTATTCAATGCGAAGGAGACCGGAAACTGTTGTCTTTTTCTTATCCGCCGTATAGGTTACATTGAACTTTGCCGAAAACTGGCTGAATTTAACTTCATGTTCCTTCAGTTTACCCATTAAAAACTCGGCTCCTTCTTCTTTTAATGGTTCTCTTACCGCTTTGCGGCTGCCTGTGCAGCTTGCTAAACCAGCTGCCAGTAAAACAAAAACAACTATACGTGCACAGTATTTTGGAAATTTACTCATACAGTATCCCTTCTTTTACTTTTTGCTCGAGGAAATCAGTCCCTTTGCCTACTTTAAGTGCATTTTGCCAGAGCTGTAATGCTTTATCCTTATCGCCTGATTTGTAATAAATATCGCCCAGGTGTTCGAGCAGATCAGGGTCAGCTTCGGCAGTTGCATCAATAGCTTTCTGAACCCATTCAGCGGCTTCGGTATATTTGCCGAGCTTGTATAAAATCCAGCCATAAGTATCCATATTTGCCGCATTCGTGGGATCTAATTTAAGCGATTTAGCCGACATGGCTTCCGCTTTGTCGAGTTTTTCGTTCCGTAACGAAAGGTAATAGGCATAGTTGTTTAGCACAAAACTATTTTCGGGATCAATTTTTAATGCTTTTTCATAGCTCTGGTCAGATAAAGAATAATCTTTCATCCGGTTGTAGGCGTCGCCGAGGTAAGTATAAAACTGAACCAGGAGTAAATTGTTACCGCTAACCAGTTTTGCGCCTGTATTCAGATTGCTTACAGCCTCACTATATTTTTTATTTTCGAGCAAGGCTGCACCCTGAAAAAGATACGGTACCGGCAGCAGGGGGAACAGCTCTATAGCCCGGGCACTTTCATCTTCAAGTGCTTTGTAATCGGCCAGTTGAATCTCAGCATTTAACAGGCTTTCCCAAACAGCATACCGACTGCTATCGATAGCGATTACTTTGCGGAACTCGTCGCGGGCTTCGGTGTACTTTTTATTATCGAGCAGGAGATCACCATACAAGGAATGAGATTTGGGATCGGAAGGATGCGTTACTACCAGTATCTGAGCAAGTTCGATAATATCCTTTTTATGTTCATTATACATTTCAGTAACACTGAAAAATGCAAGCAATACTCTCACTTTGGTATCAACATCAAGCGAGGGATTAGCAAAGCCCAGCTTTAATTCATCGAACGAACGGACCATATCTCCTTTTTGCCTGTAATAGTCGGACAGGGTTATATGGATGTAAGGATTATCGGGATCTTTTTCAAGGATCTTTTCGTAAATTTTGAGCGCTTCATCCTGTTTTCCTGACTGCACATACATTTCGGCAAGTGTCGAAAGGTAGCGGGTTTCCTGGTCCGGAAATTCCTTAATCAGTTTTTCCATTTCCTGCGCTGCTTTATCAGTCTTATTCTGTATCAGAAAAATCCGCTGTTTCTGCATCGATATTTCTTCGGTAACGCCAAGGATATCTTCTATTTTCTGGTAAGTTTTGATTGCATTATTCCCGTCGTCATTCATCAGGTATGCATTAGCAAGCTCGTACAGGAAATCGAGGTTACGCGGATCCTGTTCTACCAGTTTTTCGCATGTAGACAGCAGTTCCTTCTTTCTCCCGGCCTTGCCATATATTTCAACCAGTAACAGTTTGTACCATTTATTCAAAGGTTCAATTTCCGAAGCGTTTTCGGCATATCGCGCTGCTGTCGAATAATCGCCGGTATTGAAATACAACTGTGCAAGCTCATACATTGATGCCGAATGTCCTGGATTTTTAAGCAGGCATGTTTCGTACAATTTGATTGCTTTCGGTACATCTCCGGCCAAACGGGCACGGGTTGCATCAATAAAAATATTTGTTACTTCGGTGCTGTTAAAAGCTTCTTCAGTAATGGTTTCCTGCTTTTGTTTCTTCTTTTTTTCGCGTTTCTGCGAGAAACCGGCCAGCGGAAGAAGTATGGCAGCAAGGATTATTATTATGAATATTCGGTTCATTCGGTTGGTTGTGCTTATTTTTAAATTCTTTTCTCTGAAAGAGTTTCGGGGGTAGAGAGTTTTGCAGAAAATCCTTCTACTTAACGCCGGTATGTCCGAACCCGCCTTCACCTCTCACCGTTTCTGATAGTGTTTCAACTTCATTCCAGCTTATATGTTCAAACCGCGCGATTATCATTTGAGCTATTCTTTCGCCGGGTTCGAGTGTAAACGGAACATCCGAGAGGTTTACAAGGATGACTTTAATTTCGCCACGATAGTCCGGATCAATGGTACCCGGGGTGTTAACAATCGAAATCCCGTGCTTTGCAGCAAGTCCGCTTCTTGGACGGACCTGGGCTTCGTATCCTTCAGGAAGTTCTATAAATAATCCAGTTGGGACCAGCGCCCTTTCGAGTGGCTTCAGAACCTGCGAATGTTCAAGATCAGCCCTCAGGTCTAATCCGGCTGAGTGGACCGTTGCATACTGAGGCAACGGAAATCGTGAGCGGTTAACTATATTTACATTCATTGTGTTTTACGTTTTGAAAATATTATGTGTGTTTTATCAATGATTTAATTCTTTGCATATCAATGCGTTCCCTTTTCAATACAAAACCTACAAACGTAATAAGATACAATGTAT
>CAZOXJ010000071.1:0-18338 GCA_964583325.1 uncultured Lentimicrobiaceae bacterium | reverse complement strand
AGATCGGGAGTATAGGTAATTCCGGCCAGTGTTGCATATCCGCCATAGCTTCCACCATAAATGGCAATACGGGTTTTATCAGCTATTCCTTTGTCAATCAACCAGTTTACGCCATCAGTAATATCATCCTGCATTGTTTTTCCCCATTGTTTAAAGGAGGCTTCCCAGAATTTCCGTCCGTACCCGGTCGAGCCGCGGAAGTTCATCTGGAAAACAGCATAGCCGCGGTTAGCAAGGAACTGAATTTCAGGGTTAAAACCCCAAGAGTCGCGATACCATGGTCCTCCATGAGGATTAACAACTACAGGCAGGTTTTTGGCATTCTCCATCGTATATCCTTTCGGAAGTGTCAGGTAGCCATGTATTGTAAGTCCGTCGCGGCTTTTATATTCAACAGGCAACATGCTGGCCATTTCTTTTTCATCCAGCCATGGACTGATATCAGCAATTTTGTCGAGTTTTGCAGTTTTTACATCGTACAGATAATACGACCCCATTGTTTTATCGCTATAGGTCGAAACAATATATTTGTCTTCGGCTTTTGTGTTAGAAGAAAATCCAAATTCAATATCACCGAATTCAGCTTTCATTTTTGCAGCAAGAGCTTCAAATTCCTTATCGAAGAAAAAGCGTTCGCGTTTCCATGAGGTATATCTGGCTGCTGTAAGTACTTTACGAGCTTTGGAATAGTATAACGCATCTACATCATAATCAGCATTTTCATAAAGAACTTTAACTTCTTTGCCGGTGCGTGGATCAAATTCAACAATGGCCATTTTGTCGCGTCCCAGGTTTGAGGAAGCATAAATGTTTTTATTGTCGAAGGTGAAGAAATGCGGTGCCATTGTTTCTTTAAAACTGGTAGTTAGAACAGTTTTAAATTCGTCTTTTTCGGTTTCACGGTATAAAAGTGATGTATTAACCCCGTCAACAATGGCAGTAGCCATGCGCAGGTTTCCGTCGTGATCAGTGATCCACGATTGAATATTACCTGGATTTTCGGCCAGCATAGTCATTTCGCCGGTATTGATATTCAGTCGGTAAGGATCAAATACTTCAGGAACACGTTTGTTCAAACCTATAATTACATATTCCTCAATTTCAGGAAGATCATCAATTATTTCGGTCCGTACTTTAGGAAAGTCGGTAAGCCCTATCAGATTAGATCCATCAACATTTACTCCGAATAATTTAAAATTTTCATCTCCGCCCGTATCTTTCAGAAAAAGAATACGGTTGTTGTTTCCCCAGAAATATCCCATAATGCTGCGGGCTGTGTCACTGGTCAGCCTGATGGCCGAATCCTTGCCGATTTCCTGAACAAAAACATTCATGCGCCTCATGTATGGCGCTGTAAAGGCATAATACTTTCCGTCGGGCGAAAGCTGGTAACCTGCTTTCTCAGGGTTCTTGAAGAAATCCTCTAACGGGATCTGCTTTGCTGTCATAATTTCTTTTTGTTTGCATCCGCCCAATCCAAGCAGAATAGTAGCAAGCAAAAGTAAGGATACTCGTGAAATCAGTCTTTTCATACTTAATGGTTTTAGGTTAAAATGAATGAATGTTTTGAATAATCAGTTTGAATAATCTTTAATAAACACCGTAAACCGAATCGTGCCTCATTTACAATGCTAAATTAATTAATTGTATCAAGCTTTAATTAGTTGGCAGGCAATTATCTGCAATTGCAGAGTTTTATTCTGTGTATCCTTAATATATGTCGGTGAAATTATATTGTCATACTGGTAAGTTTAAGGATTCATTACCAGACACATTAAAATTTTGCTTTCTTTTGCATTCCACATTTTACTGATTAACCTTTGATTATGAATAATCATTCCTCTTCCGCGGGTAAACCCGGTATCAAATCATTCCCTAAAAGTTTCTGGACAGTAATTACCATGGAGTTTTTCGAACGTGGCTCATATTATGGTGTTATGTCGGTGCTTTCGGTTTACCTGGTTATGAGCATTCCCGAAGGTGGATTAGGTTTTTCGAAAGAAAGTGTGGGCGTGATAAAAAGCACCATTACACCTTTATTGTATTTTTTGCCTATACTAGCCGGAGCTTTGGCTGATCGTTTCGGATATCGCCGGACACTTATGATGGCTTTTACAGTAATGAGTACGGGATATTTTTTCACCAGCCTTTCTACTTCTTATGGCATGGTTTTCCTGAGCCTTGTGCTTATGGCGATAGGAGCAGGGTTTTTCAAGCCAATCATATCAGGAACCATCGCCCGTGTGACCGACGAAAGCAACTCATCACTCGGTTTTGGAATTTACTACTGGAGTATTAACCTGGGCGCTTTTATCTTCCCTTTATTACTGGTGCCATACCTCAAAAGTATTGGCTGGAGTTATATTTTCGTAATGGCTGCGGTTGGCACAGGTTCCATGTTGCTGCTTAATATTTTTGCCTATCGCGAACCTCCGAAACCAACGAGCACCAAGCCACTGATCGATGTTTTTAAAGGAATTTTCCTGGTACTGAAAGATTATCGTTTCCTGTTGATGATCTTTATTTATTCAGGTTTCTGGATCATGTATTTCCAGATGTTTGATACCGTATTGTGGTATCTGAAAGATTATGTTGATATGGCTCCGGTTAATAAATCGGTGAATTCTTTTCTTGGTCTTTTTGTCGCTAATCCGTCATGGGAGTTTGATACAGAACATGTTACAGTAATCAGCTCAGGATGTATAATTTTGCTACAGCTATTTGTGTCGAGTATTGTCCGTACCAAACCGGCTTTACCGACTATGATTGCAGGAATTGCAATGGGTACGGTCGGAATGGCGATTCTTTCACTTTCTACCTATTCATGGGTTTTTATTGGTGGAATTGTAATCTTTTCAATCGGTGAAATGACGGCACATCCCAAATTTATTTCATACGTCGGACTAATTGCCCCAGCAGATAAAAAAGCGCTTTACCAGGGTTATGCCTTTCTTTATGGTGTGATTGGCAGTGGAATAGGTGGAATACTTGGCGCTACACTTTATGTGCATTTTGTTGATAATCTGCAACGTCCGGGAGTTTTATGGTTTATTTTCAGCCTGATTGGAGTTGCTACTATAATAGGATTGTTACTGTACAACAGATTTATTTTACCACGTAAAACTGAGTGAGAAACCCCTCAAACCCCTCAATCTCATCAATCTCATCAATCTCATCAATCTCATCAATCTCATCAATCTCATCAATCCCCTCAATCCCCTCAATCCCCAACCCCAAACCCCTTTAAAAATGCAATTCGAACTCATCGATCACGAATACATCCAACTTAACCAACTGTTGAAATTACTCGGACTGGTCGAAACCGGCGGAGAAGCAAACCAGCGAATCACGGATGGTGAAGTAATTGTCAATAAGGAAGTTGAATATCAGAAACGGAAGAAACTCCGTCAGGGTGATGTGGTAGTTTTTATGAAAAAATCGATATCAATTAAATAAAATCAATAGGTTATGAAGCAATGGTATGAAACCTTGTTCGAAAACTATGGGTTAAAATACGACAACGAGAATTTTGCCCAGGGAACTTTGGGCGAGTGCGATTTTATCGAAAGTGAAATCGCATTCGACAAGCAAACACGGATACTGGATATCGGTTGTGGCACCGGGCGTCATTCCATTGAATTAACGAAACGCGGGTATCACATGACTGGAATCGATCTTTCCGATTCCTTATTGAAACGGGCCAGGGAGAAAGCTGCGGAACAAAACCTGGTTATTGATTTTCAAAAACACGATGCCAGGCAACTTCCTTTTAACCAGGAGTTTGATGCCGTAATTATGCTATGTGAGGGGGCTTTCCCTTTAATGGAGACCGATGAAATGAATTTTCAGATCCTTCAGAATGCAGCCAACGCTTTAAAACCCGGAGGGAAATTGATTTTTACGACTTTAAACGGTTTATTTCCCTTGTTTCATTCTGTTAAGGATTTTCTTGATTCAGCAAAAGAGGATGGAAATGCTACAACTGATGCAATCTCTTTCGATTTGATGACTTTTCGCGAAAGCAGCATAACTTCCGTTGAGGACGATAACGGAATTAAAAAAGATCTGCATTGTACGGAAAGGTATTATGTGCCGTCGGAAATTAGCTGGCTGTTAAAAACGCTGAATTTCAAATATATAGATATTTTCGGGGCGACCTTAGGCGCTTTTAGCCGCAATGATAAACTTACTACTGAGGATTTTGAAATGCTGGTTGTGGCCGTAAAATCATGAACAATTGGTAGTAGTAAACCACAGTTAGCATTTAAAAAATCAGCGTATAATTCCGGAAGAATTATACGCTGATTTGTTTATATTTTCAATGGTCTGTCGTTAAATGCTAGCAGGGTACCAATTCGGTTTTAGCCACATAAATATTGTATTCCTGGTTTATAGTGTTCATCAGTTCCTTCACAGGGATTATTTTATTTGTCCGCCAAACATTACTTCCTGCAAAAGCATACCCCCTGCGGAAATTACCACGCAAAGCCGATGTAAGTGAAGCAATAATGCAATAAGGTGCAGTATTGATATCGCAGGTGCGGATGCAATTTACAGGGCAGGTTTTAGGTTGGCGTTTTCCGGCCATCACTTCGTCGAGGAAAGGCGATTTAATTGCTCTGCCAGGCATACCTACAGGGCTTTTTATTATTGTAACGTCCTCTTTATTAGCATCCAGGTAGGCTTGTTTAAATTCGATTGAAGCATCACACTCATCCGTAGTTACAAAGCGGGTTCCCATTTGTACACCTGATGCGCCCAGCTTCATAATTTTGGCAATATCAGCTCCCGAATAAATGCCACCGGCAGCAATTACAGGAATTTCTTTACCGCTGAGCACTGCAATTTCATTTACAACTGCAACTACTTCAGGAATCAATTTCTCGATTGCGAAATTTTCGTCAAAAATCTGCTCTAATTTAAATCCAAGGTGTCCACCTGCTTTTGGCCCTTCAACAATCACAGCATCAGGAAGGTAATTGTAATTGGCGAGCCATTTATTACAAATTAAAGCAGCTGCTCTAGCTGATGACACAATAGGAACCAACCTGGTTTTGCAACCGGGTGTAAGGTATTTTGGCAGGTCAAGCGGCAAGCCTGCACCTGAAATTACAATATCAACTTCTTCTTCAATCGAAGTGCGTACAAGGTCGTCGTAATTAGTGAGGGCAACCATTATATTAACTCCAATGAGCCCTGATGTTTTTTCTTTCGATTTCCTTATTTCCTGCCTGAGACCAGAAATGCAGTTTGCAAGGTAATCCTGCGATGGATCTTTATAAATCATTCCCAGTCCGGCAGCTGAAATTACTCCGACTCCACCTTCATTGGCTACAGCTGATGCCAGCCCCGAAAGTGAAATCCCAACTCCCATTCCGCCCTGTATAATGCATGTCGGAACTTTGAGGCCACCAATATTCAATTCTTTCATTTTAGTTATTTTTCGTAAAAAATTAATTGGGGAAAGGGATATCCTTAGGATAAAAGCCGGGCTTTTGATTTGTGGCCTTCCGCCATGCCCTGACTATTTGTACTACAAAAGTACTGCTCATATGATTAGCCTTCATGAAAATGGGCTACACTGCCCAAAAAGGGCGCAGTTGTAGGTTTTAGGGACGGAATGTATGTATTTATGGGACGAAATGCAGAGATTGGGCAGGCACAATCATGTTTTTAGTGCGATTGCAATAGTAAATCTGAAATCTATTTAAACTGATATTAAAAAGGAAATACTACCTATGCTTTGCGAGGAGTTTTCGGAATTCAGCTACATTTTGGCGCGAAACCGGAATGCGAAAGTCGAGACCGCTGGCTTCGAGGGTATAATTTGGAGATACCCCGCTTAGCTTCGAAACCTGGTCGAGATTCACCAGGCAGCATCTGTGGCACTTTTTTACTGATGGATATTGCGTAAGTTTCGATTCCACATTATTTAACGTCTGCCTTATCATTTGTTTGCGCACTGTAGCACCTTCACGGTAAAAAATCTCTATATAATTACTAGCCGATTGTATAAGAATTACATTTCTCAGATTGTTTTCAAAAACTTCCTTGCCGCTTTCCGATTCGATACGGATACTTTCGTTTGGTGAGCTGACGCTGTGCAACCCTTTTCGTTCATCGGCAAGCCAGTGTCGGCCAGAGTCAATAACCTGAGTAACTTTTGTTTTAAGCGAATGATTGTAATTCAATAAGTTAAAAAGTACCAGTGGTAAAAGTGCCAATGCTCCCGAGCGGAAAAAAGTAAGCGACTTCATACTTGAAATATTGAAAATCATCGCCGTAAGCGTAAATCCTACAATCAGAAAAGCGAACATTGCAACGTTCCATATCAACTCTTTTCGTATTGTCCACCTGTCACTTTCAAACAACCTGGGGAATAACCCTGGTAATATCAATGTGCTGAAAAAGAAAGTAGCAGCGCTTACCATGCCAATTATTAAAACGAAATAACCATCTTTTGCCGAAGCCAGAAAATTGATTCCAAATGGCTGAAAATAGAGAGTTATCAGCATAAATCCCATGCACACAAATGCAATTGTACGCAGGTTATGCTTAAAGTTATTGTTAAATGGATAGGGCTGATTGAGGTTTTCGAACATTGCAATTATTTCGGCGGCAAAGGTACTATTATTATATAAACATTTTTAGATGAGTTTTGGCAGCCGGATTTATCAATTATTTAATAAAGTTATTAAAAAAGACGAATTAGCCAGTTAGCTTTAAAACAGGCATTTATGTCTATTTTGTCAGTTAGAGAGGTAGTGGTATATAATTTGATACAGGGAGCGTATGAAAAATATCACAAATCATTCATCCATAATGCGGGTACTCGACTGGGCCTATGAAAAGGCTATAAATGGCATTCCCGGACTGGATTCGGCATCGCAGCTGGCAAGCGGTTTTATGGAAAAAGAAGGATCCTTGCGCGAAAAAGCCAATTCTCTCATCCGGTGGCAAAATGCAAAAGCTGGCACAAGCGGATTTGTAACTGGCATCGGCGGACTCATGACACTGCCTGTGGCTATACCGGCAAACCTGGCAAGCGTGGTGTATATTCAGATACGAATGATTGCGGCCATTGCTCATATGGGTGGTTATGACCTGCGTGACGAAAAAGTTAAAACACTGGTTTACATGTGCCTGGTAGGCAATTTTGCTAAAGATATCCTTCAGGAAACAGGAATCCGTCTGGGTACAAAATTTACTGCGTTGGCAATTGAACGTATATCCGAAAAATCATTACTGCTTATAAACCAACGTGTTGGGTTTAGGTTGCTTGCTACCTCAGGAACTAAAGGAATGATAAACCTGGGAAAGGCTGTTCCGTTGGTGGGTGGCATCATTGGAGGATCTATTGATATGGCTGCTACCAATACCATTGGAAATATGGCTAGGAATACCTTTCTTCCGAAAGAATAATCAAAAGCTGCGGAAGGATTGAATTATGCTTTCCAAAGCTTTACTAAAAGCTGGTCTTAATAATTCCCGAAGTATTTGATAATTCTATCTCACTCAGCCACTTTTGCTGTGCCGATGCTTGATTGCAATTATCATACTGCCTGCCATGGCGGAAATAAGTGTAAATTCTGTTTTAACTTTCTATTAACGTATCGGTTTTGTTGTGGTAAATTAGCATTTTAGTATTCTTAAATCTCATATAATCAGAAGAATATAACTATTTTAATAAATATCATTTATATTCCGTAGCCATAATTACATTTCAGGCATCGCACATTTTTATACTTTTTGTGTTATTATAATTTTCCGGTGATCGAAAGCCGAATTGTACATTATATTTTAATTGCCATTTTGAGCACCGGATATTCTTTTCTTCTGATAACTGCTGCGAAACCACTCGTCTGCTTACATTCATTAGTAAAAATTTTCAATTTTCAATTTTAAAACATTTTCATCATGGCGGAAATTTTATCAATTGCCGAAACCATAGTCAGAGGCAGTAAGCAAAAAAAAGTGATCAACACTATACAGGAGTGGTTATGCCTGAACGGACAAAGTACCAAAATTGATGGCGATTATGGCCCAGCTACCGAAGTAGCTGTCAGCAATTTTCAGAAAAACACCGGACTTATACAAACCGGGAATGTAGATCCGTTAACATTCGAGAAACTGGTATCACCGATGAAAAGTCTTTCGCAGACAACTTTATCCGGTAATGGCGGTTTGCTACCGGCTGTTGTTGAGCTATCACTGAAATATCTTGAGGCTCATCCTATGGAAGTAGGCGGTCAGAATATGGGCCCCTGGGTAAGGTATTTTATGGATGGTTACCAGGGTAATGCCTGGCCCTGGTGCGCCGGTTTTAATACGTTTATTGTAAAGCAGGCTGCAAAATTATGTGCTTTACCCACAGCTCTTCCCAGGACTTACAGTTGCGATATATTGGGGATGTGGGCAAAAAACAATGGTAAATTCATTTCGGGAACATCCGGAAATCTTTCGGCAGTAAAGCCGGGTCATTTATTCCTTGTCCGTAAATCGCAAAACGACTGGCAGCATACCGGTATCGTTATCGAAATGACACCTGAATATTGTGTTACCATCGAAGGCAATACCAACGACGAAGGCAGTCGCGAAGGATACGAAGTATGTAAACGCAGCCGAGGTTTTAAAACACTCGATTTTGTGGTGTATTAAAAAAAATACCGATGATTTTTATCCCCTTCATAAAAATACAAAAGTGTTAAATTGTATGTTCTCAGAGGATAAAAAGTCATCCAAGCGAAAGTTCAATTAACCTTATATTTAATATTAACATCAACCCAATGAAAATAAATGACTTTACTGAAAATGGCATGGTGCTTGGCATCATCGACGATCTGAAACAAAAGGTTGGCCCTGATAAAATGTTTTCGGATATCATCGACGACAATGGAAATCAATATGTTGATCTGGTGCAGGAAGGAGGTGGTGTGCTTGGGGTTGCCTTAGTTGGCTATGTTTATGTGCTCGAACAGATGAATATTCGTTTCCTTAGTCTTGCAGGCACTTCGGCAGGTTCTATCAATACATTGCTCATGGCCGCTGCAGGCCGAATCGACGAGGAAAAGAGCGCCTGGATACTTGAATGTTTATGCAATAAAAAGCTTTACGATTTTGTTGATGGAGACAAAGATGCCCGCGAATTTATTGACGCTTTGCTCGGCGATGCCAGTAATTTGAAACTTGCCCTTAAAGGTGCCCAGGTTATTGATAATTTCCGTGATGATTTCGGATTGAACCCGGGGAAGAATTTTCATGACTGGATGAAGAACCTTCTTAATCAGAAGAAAATCAAGAATATGGGCGATTTGCAAATGCTCAGAGATGCCTGCATAACGGATGGTAATCACCTAAGGAACAGGCTTAGCAATGCTGTTTATAAATCGCCGAAAGATTTAACAGACCTGGCAATTATAGCGGCCGATATTACCACCCAGAGTAAGATTGTGTTTCCGGCCATGTCGGAATTGTTTTATTCGAATCCGGAAAAAGCAAGTCCGGCCGATTTTGCCCGTGCGTCTATGTCTATTCCATTCTTTTTTCAACCTTTCCGGTTAGGCAATTTACCCTCCGGAGCTGAAGCATGGAGGAAATGGAATAAAATGACAGGATTAAACGCATCCATACCTGCTGAAGTATTGTTTATGGATGGTGGTATAATCTCAAACTTTCCAATAGATATATTTCATAATAATAATAAAATCCCTGAAGCCCCGACTTTCGGAGTTAAAATAGGCCTCGACAAAGCCGATATCAATCAAAATAAAAAGTTTTTCAGCCTTATAGGTTCGGTTTTCAATACGGCCAGGTTTTCTTCGGATGATAATTTTTTGCGCACGAATCCGGATTTTCGTAACCTGATCGGGTACATTGACACAGGTAATCATAACTGGTTAAATTTCGGTTTATCCGATGAAGCGAAAATCGACCTTTTCATCCGGGGTGCACAGTCAGCTGCAGCCTTCCTGTCTGGTTTCAATTGGGATAAATACAAGGAAATCAGGAAAATAAAAGTTAAGTTTTATGCATAGCAGATTTGGCCTTTAAAAAAAACTACGCATGTTCAATAACCGGTCCGTAAATCAAATCATATGATTTCTGACCGGTTTTTTGTTTTACAGGCATTGGTTATCAGAATATAAAGAGTGGGTTCATGTTCAAATTCTGGATTTTATTGACTGTTTCTGCTGCCAATTATTCTGATTAACGTTTCGTACTTTTGCTTCAAATTACTTTTCGTATTTAGAAGATTTATAATGAAATACCTGCACGTCCTGATATTGCTTTCTGCTTTCGCTTATACTGGTTTGTATGCTCAAACTACAATTTATGATAATACCCGGGTTTCATCTGTTTATATCCAAATTCATCCTGATTCCTTAAATCTGATTCTCACCGATGTGCTTTCCGAGCATTATTTTCAGGCTATGTTCGTTTACGATTTTGGGTCAGGTCGCGATACTGTTCAACAGGTTGGCTTCCGCCTGCGGGGAAATACATCCCGCTTTTCGCAAAAAAAATCTTTCAAGATCAGTTTTAACGAATATGTTTCTGGTCGTAAATATCAGGGAATCAAAAAAATGAATCTCAACGGTCAGCATAATGATCCGACAATGATACGCGAGAAATTGTTTTACGATTCGTGGAAAAAAGCAGGAATGGCTGAACGAAGAACAAGTTTTGTAAAATTGTTTGTCAATGATGAATATTTTGGTTTATATACCAATCTCGAAGAATTTGATAAAGAATGGCTCGAAAGGGTTTACGGTGAAAATAGCGGAAATCTTTATAAATGCACCTATCCGGCTGATCTTGTTTATCTCGGGACCAATCAGCAATCATACAAAAATATTGAAAGTGGATCAGCCACAGGTGGCCGGGCATATGATCTTCAAACGAATGAAACGGAAGATAATTACAGCGATCTGGTTGATTTAATTTCAACACTCAATCGCACGGCAGATGCTACTTTTGTTAACCTGATTAAGCAGAAATTAAATGTTGATAGTTTCCTGAAAGCATTTGCCATTGATGTGGCAACCGGCAATTGGGATGATTATATGTACAATAAAAACAATTATTTTCTTTACCATCGGTCTGATACTGATAAGTTTGAGTTTATTTCGTACGATACCGACAATACTTTTGGCGTTGATTGGGTAAACCGTGACTGGGCTACCCGCAACTGCCTCGATTGGTACACGCACAGCCAGCCCCGGCCACTTGCATCAAAAATACTATCAGTGCCTGAGTTTATGGAAATATACGAACGGTATCTTGATACAATTGCCCGCTCCATTATAAACCCGAATATCATTTTCTCACATATTGATACGCTTAAAAATCTGATTACCGAAGCCGCAATTGCTGACACTTACCGTACTTTAGACTATGGTTATACTGTGGCTGATTTTCATAATGGTTATACCTCAACCATTGATGATCACACACCTTATGGAATAAAACCTTTCCTTACAAAGCGTTATACGACAATGCTTCAGCAGTTAGGAACTTCTTCGGTACCTGAAATCTCTGAAAATGAGATTGCTGTAAAACTGTTTCCCAATCCGGTTGATGACATTCTTACAATTTCAGTTAAACCTGCCGGTTACAACAGGCATTGCCAGGTGATTGATATGAACGGTAGAAAAGTGAAATCATTTATCATTCAGAGGAAAACAGATGAATTAAGTGTTGTAACCGGTGATTTGAAACCAGGATTATATTCCTTGGTTATTAACACAACCGACTCAAAGATTACACGAAAGTTTGTGAAAAAATAGTTGGAAGTATAATCTTCTCCGTTTTGATACGATTCAATTATCAAGGAAACGGAGTAGTCCGGAAACAGATTTTAATTCCGGTTAGGATAATGAAAAAAGCCGGAAAAGTGTTGATCGCTTTCCGGCTTTTTCAATAGACGATAAAATAAATTATCTCAGGAAACTTCTGATCTCTACATCATAGCTTTCACTAACAGCCATCCATTCGTCCAGCATATTTTGCCAACTCCCGGCACCATACAGCTTCTCGTATGCTGCTTTTGGACCGGGATCTTTTGACCAGTCATTATAGGAGTTAAAACTCCAGATTATAGCCACGCTTGGTCCATTTGCAGTGTGAATCACATTATTATAGATAATGAAAGAACTCGTACCCAGCGATTCATAAGCAGCTTTCAATTTCTCGGAAAGCGCTTTAAAACGATAATATTCACCACGCTTTAGTTTTACGCTCCACGCTTCATAGTATTTAGCAGTTTTCATCAAATCCATTCCAAACGATAAATCAGAGTTTAATTCCCATATGTTGGTTTCTCCATAAGTTTCAACAAGAGGGTCAACGGTGTTTGACCAATCAGCTGCATGTCCGCCTTCGCTCGTTGGCCGGGTATCGAGTGCGGCATAAGTTGTAGGCCCGAAAACCCATACATACCAACCTGCCTTTTCGCCATATTCAACTTTACGGAGACCAGCTTTGTATTGACCATCAGGGTGAAACTTTGTGTTGTGTGCTTTAATAGCAGCTTCAAATTTTTCTTCCATACCGCGTTTAGGCATGAGGTACATGGTTTCGGTAATAACCACTGGTTTTTCAGCACCTGATTGTGCAAATGAAATGCTGACAAACAGAAGTGCAAGAAATGAAAGCGTTAGTGTTTTTTTCATAGTTTTTGGGTTTTTGGATTTATAATATTGTAAAGATAAGTGATAATGTTACATTTATTTAGACTAATTAAAAATAAAAATGGATTTATTTTTATATAATTGCCTGTAACCCAATTGAGATACATGTTTCAGGAAAACACGAATTGTAAATTTTTAAATTTAAACGGAAGGTAAAACTGAAATAAACAAGTATAAACTCAATTTATCGCAATATTATGATATTGAAATATTTATGCGCTTAAAAATAATATTCAACGTTAGGTTTGATTGAATAGATCTTAACTGAAGGGAATAGTTTACCTTTTAAAGCTCCCTATAAACTTTCCTTAATTCCTTTGTTACCTCACATGCAAAATCCTCGAGTGCGGGGTTATTAATGTTACCGGCAGCCGCATCGGGATTGATTATTGTTATTTCAACTTTGCCATTATCATGTTGTTGAACAATTACATTGCAAGGCATCATTATTCCTGCTTTATCCTCTGTTAGTAATGCTTTATGAGCAAACGACGGGTTACAGGCACCAAGAATCCGGTATGGCCTAAAATCAACGTCAATCTTTTTTTTCAAAGTTTCTTTTACATCAATTTCGGTAATTATGCCGAATCCATGTTCTTTCAGTATCGATGTTACATGAGTTATGGCATCATCGAAAGACTTATCAGTAAATTTTGTGAAGTATGCATTCATGATTTTTAGTATTAAGTGAATTCAAACTATAATTAAGTATTTTCGACATCCAACATTCAACATCTTACATTAATGATTGTTTGGCAATCCTTTTAAGATTATTCATAGCCATTCCTGATCACAGCTTTTCCGCCTTTTTCAAATTTCAGGATCAGTTCTTTTTTACCCGATTCCATCCGTTCCATTTTCTCGGATGTGGCAATAAAAAATGTTGGAAACGGAAGTTTTATGCGGGCAATTCCGCCTTCGGGAGCACTGATCGTGAAAGCATCCAAAATACCGTTTTCTTTACCGGCACTTATTAGAAATGCTCCTTCAGTTCGTAAATTTTCGAAAGAGATATTTTTCCAGTCGGATGGTACGGCAGGGAAAATCTGTATTATTCCATTATGGCTTTGAAGGAGCATTTCCTGAACACCTGCTGCAAAAGCAAAGTTCCCTTCGAGCGTGAATGGATCGTATGTAAAACTGCTATATCCGGCTTTACATTGGTCTCCATTGAGGTGAAAACTATTTGGTGAGCAAAAACAGGATGCAAAAATCCGGAGAACTTTGGCAGCATCTTCACCTCTGTACATGCGTGCATAAATATTGGCCAGCCAGCTGAAGGAATAACCGCACCATTGCGATGATCCGTTTTTCTCCATTCGCCGGATGCTATTTTCGATAATTTGTTTGTCATCCGGATTATCAAAATCAAGCAGACCAAGTGGATGGAAAGCCATAGTATGCGAAAAATGCCTGTGCGACTCATTCAATGGAAAGTCTTTGGCAACTGTTAGTCCACCTGTTTCATCCAGATCGTATTTACCAAATTCTGTGAGAATAGCGTTCCAGTGTTCCGCTTCAGTCAGTAAATTAAGTTCAGCAGCGAGTTCAGCAGCTTTTTCAAATGTAAACATGCATAATGCAAGGTCGTAATTGCTCATATCTAAAAACCAGGCCTCCATGCGGTTGTCTCTGAATTCGGGGCTTGAACTCATGGGCAACTGACGTATTCCGTTTTTTATTTCAGTAACTTGCTCAAGGAATGTGGCTGTTGCCGAAAACCAGGGATAAGCGCGGTTTTTCAGGAATTCACGATCCATGGTGTAACGCCATTGGAGATAGAAATGCTGTGCCAGCCATGCGCCAATTGTAGGGGAGAGGGAATACATATGCCAGCCGCCCATCGGTTCTCCGGTTAAAGTAGCAACTCCCGGAACATTAATCCCGTCAGCACCAAAATATTTTTTAGCATATTGCTCAAAACTGGTCTTGTACTGCCATAACCAATCCGTAAAAACGGCGCCTTCCTCAGGATGATTCCCGATGTAGGATGGCCAGTAACTAAGTTGGGTATTAAGATCATTATGTAAATCTCCTTTCCAGGGTGGAAGTTTACCGTTGTCAGCAGTCCAGACAGCTTGAAGAGTTATTGGAGGCGATCCTTTTCGTGATGCCGCACCAAACTTGTACATTTCGAGATAGTACTGTTTTTCGAGCTGCGGATCGGGTATTGAAACTGACGATTGTTGCCAGTAATTAAGCCACCATTGCTTGTGATTTGCCGCTCCCTGCTCGAAACTGATTTTAACTGCTTTTTTAACTATTTCACCGGCAGTTATCTGTTTAGGTTTGTCGCTGTAATGGGATGTAATGGTAAAACATCCTTCGTTGCCCGATTTTTCATCTGAAAAGGACACAGCTGCTTCATATTCAAAAGTTTGCCATCCTTTCTGACGATAAACTGTAAGGTCCTTCTTTGTTGAAATTTTCCCTTCCGGATAGCCTAGCCTTCGTAAGTCGCTGCCACCAACAACCTGGTTTTCATTTGATTCGGCCGTGCCAGATACATATGCAGGTGCTTTTAGTAAAGGTGTTGGATTGACTCCCTGCCAGTGGTAACGTGCAAGAGGTTGTGTTGCATCAACAAAAACCCGGAAAATAGTTCCGTTTTTCCATGTTATTGTGCATATAGCTGAAGCGATATTTAATGTAGCTGATTCCACAGGACCAAGCTTGCTGATATCAAATTCGATAGCTGCTCCTGGGATTTTGGTTGGCGCAGCATCACGGTCGTAAGGTTCGTCGGCAACTTTCCATACGGTGTCGAATTCACCTATAAGTCGCTGTTGATAAGCCCATTTGTAGGAATATTTTTCAAGTTCGGCGGTGGGCCTGAGATCCCATAGATCTGCTCTGTCAACTGAAAGTCGGAGCATTCCTTCATGCTGCCACACAAGGACTCCAATCATTCCATTTCCCAAAGGTAATCCATGGTCCCATCTTTCGGGAATAGAATTAAAAGTCAGGTTTAAGGATTTGCCAGGTTGTGCATGCAACACAAATATGGACAAGGAAAGCAAGAGTGCTACGATGATGTTTCTGAACCAATTCATTTTAAAATGATTTTGACTTTAGACTGAAAAATGATTTTCCGAAGGTACAAATACGTTGAATGTGTTAACACAATTAGCTTTTATTTTCAAAAAGAATCCCCATATTCTTCATCAGGTATGTGGCATTCAGATTTTTGCAAACTCCAGGATGAAGTTTGTAGTCAATCACCATTTTATCATTTTCAATCTGAATTTCGAAACAGAGGTTATTAACCTGGCCTGGGAAGCGGGAAGCAAGTTCACCCAGCATTAGATCATGAGTTGCAAATAGTCCTACCGACTTGTAATGAAGCAGTTGCTCAATCAATGCAATTGATCCGGCTTGTTTGTCTTTTGAGTTGGTGCCTTTCAGGATTTCATCCAGAAGTATCAGTTTTTTCTTGCCGCTTTCCAGTTCATCGATAATCTGTTTCAAACGTTTAAGCTCAGCATAAAAATAGGATTCATGTTTCACAAGTGAATCGCTGGTACGTATACTGCTGTGAATCTGAATAGGGTAGAAGCTTAGTTTTGATGCACACACCGGTGCTCCAGCCATGGCCAGGATATAGTTTGCCCCGATCGTCCTTAAAAAAGTACTTTTACCCGACATATTTGCACCGGTAATAATGGCAAACTGATTCCATCCATTGATTTTAATATCGTTTACTACACGCTGTTCTGCATCAATAAGCGGATGTCCGAGGTTTTCTGCAATAAATCCGAAATTATCGAAAATGAGATCAGGATAAATAAACTGATTGTTGTTATACGCAAAATTAGCCAGGCTGCTCATGGCATCAAATGTAGCGATGGCTTCAAACCAGTTGAGAACATTCTCCTGGTTTTGCTTTTTCCATTTTTCTACTTTAAGTAATAGATGAAGGTTGAACATGAAAAGACCATTCAGAATTATCGAAACCAGTATATTCAGATTTGAATCCATGTAGTTGAGTAAAACTGATAGCTGGCGAATAGCCTTTGACGGAATTTTTCCTTCTTCGGCTACAAGTCGTTTCTGGATATCAGTAAGGTATCCGGATTTGAAATTTGTATTTTCTATCAGTAGCAGGCTCTGTGAAAACTTATTCAGGATTTTGCTTTTCGAAGTTATAATATTTTGTACCTGAATAGTTTGCCTGGCATACAGGAAAACAATCATCAACTGCAAAACAATCAGAAAGGACGGAAATGCAATAATTCCGGCAATGGATAACGCAAGACAAGTCAACGTAATTGGCGGAAGTCCGTATGCAAGTATTCGTACTATTTTCAGGTTTTTCACCGGACTTTCGCTATCGAGCCAGGTATTCATTTCAGTTTTATCAGCTTCAGTGATCTTTTCGTCATGAAATATCAACTGGAGTTTCTGACGCAGTTCAACCATTTCGGACAATTCCTTTACCGATTGCTGTCGTTGAATTACCTTATCACTTTGCCCGAAAGCATCGGAGAAATATTCTGCAAGGCGAAGTTTGCCAAATATGGTTGATGTACGGTTTATAAACTGGAACAAGGAACCTTCGCCGAAAATATCCAGGTCGTGGGTATAATCGTGCGACTGATCAATAAATTCATTTCCTGGATCGAAAGATGAGTAATCGCCGGCCAATGCTTTAACTTCTTTCTCATTGATTTGAATAAGAATCTGAATGCGTTTGATGCTTTTTTTTAACCTGCTGTCGGTTAAACTGAGTATCACAAATGCAATAAAAGCCGAAATTGCAAGTATTCCTGACCAAAGTGATTGTATTGTAAGGTACCTGTAAACCAGGAAAGCAAACAATAAAAATAACCCAAGCCGGAGCAAAGGCAGATTTTTTTGTTTCTTATCCAGGTTCTGTTTTTCGGTTGAATAAGTGGTGATGCGTTGGGTGTATTCGGATAATCTGTCAGTCATATACAATTCATAATTTCTGTTGCAAAGTTAGGATATTTTGTATTTGTCATTGTGAAGCTTATAACCGCTTTCCTGCATGGTTTTACTTCACGAAATTTATAGAATGTTGCGCATAGTATTAATTCTATTTTAGATGATCTTAGCTAATAGCAATTTAGAGGCGAGTAAAATTAATTACGTTTTATAAATATTATTTATACTTATGAATTATATTTGCACTTAAATGTCATGTTATGAAAGCTATGAATTATACCAGCTCACTTCCTGAAGAGTTGATTGAGATGCTTGATACTTATGCCAGAAAGTTTAAAATGCCCAAAAACCGAATAATGGAACAAGCTTTACGAGCTTATTTTGAAAAGCTGAAAAAGGCAGAATATGCCCATTCTTTCCGCAGAGCTGCCAGTGATGAAGAACAGGTTTTAATGGCCGAAGAAGGTCTGGAAGATTACCTGAAAATAATTTCGGAAGAATGAAACAGCGAGAAATCTGGCTGGCAGATCTTAATCCGGTTAAAGGCAGTGAGCAACGTGGCATTCGTCCGGTGGTTGTATTGAGTGGCAATGCGATGAATTCCAACCTGGATGTGTGTATTGTATGTCCGTTAAGTTCAAAAATAAATAATTACGCAGGATGCCTGGTGCTCAGTAGTGATGCGGTAAACGGACTTGAAGTGGACTCGGAAATTATTACTTTTCAGATCAGGACTATTTCGGG
>CAZOXJ010000070.1:17222-18408 GCA_964583325.1 uncultured Lentimicrobiaceae bacterium | reverse complement strand
ACACTTCTCAAATGCCAAAACCTCTCAACCTTCAACTATTGAATAACCACCCGTAACACTTGCACCCTCTCAAACTTCTTATTCATCTCAAAAATCTTTCCGTAATTCCCTTACAATTCATTCACCTATTATTTGTACTTTTGCACTGCAATTTGAGAATTTACAACACATTTAAAAATCAATATATTATGACAAAAATTAAAGTTGGTATCAATGGTTTTGGTCGAATTGGCCGCCTTGTTTTCCGCGCATCAATTCTTCGCGACGATATCGATGTTGTAGCTATCAACGATCTGATCGACGCCAATTACATGGCTTATATGCTCAAGTACGATACTGTTCACGGACAGTTCAAAGGTACAGTTGAAGTAAAAGACGGCCACCTGGTTGTAAACGGACAAACTATCCGCGTTACTGCCTGTAAAAATCCTGCCGAAATAAAATGGTCGGATGTTGGTGCTGATTATGTAGCTGAATGTACCGGTTTATTCCTTACCATGGAAACCTGCAAAGCTCATATCGATGGCGGTGCAAAACGCGTTATCATGTCGGCTCCTTCGAAAGACGAAACACCAATGTTCGTTTATGGCGTTAACCATAACGAATATGCAGGACAGCAATTCGTTAGCAATGCTTCATGCACAACCAATTGCCTGGCTCCGCTGGTAAAAGTTATAAATGATAATTTCGGAATAGTCGAAGGTCTTATGACTACCGTTCATGCTACCACCGCTACACAAAAAACAGTTGATGGTCCTTCAGCCAAAGACTGGCGTGGCGGACGTGCTGCTGCCGGCAATATCATTCCTTCATCAACCGGTGCTGCAAAAGCTGCTGCAAAGGTTATCCCCGCTATGAAAGGCAAGCTTACCGGTATGTCGTTCCGCGTTCCTACACTCGATGTTTCTGTGGTTGACCTTACCTGCCGCCTTGAAAAAGCTACCACTTACGACGAAATCAAAGCTGCTGTTAAAGCTGCTGCTGATGGACCGATGAAAGGTGTTCTGGGTTATACCGAAGAGGCTGTTGTTTCGAGCGATTTTATCGGCGATTCACGCACATCGATTTTTGATGCCGAAGCTGGTATCATGCTGAATCCTAATTTTGTAAAACTCGTTTCGTGGTATGATAACGAATGGGGTTACTCCTGCAAAGTGCTTGATATGATTGCACATATGGCAACAGT
>CAZOXJ010000070.1:12600-17122 GCA_964583325.1 uncultured Lentimicrobiaceae bacterium | reverse complement strand
CCCTGCATCTTTCCATCCCATTTTATTTGTGGATCCTGGGTAGTAAAAATCAGGTTTCCCCATCGGTTAACGATCTGAATATCTATTTTTTCGACTGATGTGTAAGGAAAAGGAACAAAAAGGTCGTTTAGTTCATCGCCGTTTGGCGTAAAAACATTAGGTAAGCGGTAAGTACCGCAAACATCGCTGTCAACACATACCGTGTCGCTCATAACACTTAGGTTACCAACTGAATCGGCTGCAACAATTGAATAACATCCGGCTATTGAAGCCAGGTTCAGGTGTGTGTATGTCATTGCCTGTGTCGAATCGAGAATTACCATATCCTTTGCCTGGGGTGGCAGGTAATAAATAAGGTATTTTACAATATCAACTGAGCATTCAGTATCTGTGTTTTCCCAGGTAAGCACATTACGGAAGAATTCGCAGTCAGTTACTACGGTTAGTTCTGGCGGACAAGGTATTTCGTTATCAACCGGAACGCTGCAGGTTTCCTGCGAAAAATTTATCAACGGATCTGTAATCCCGTCAGTACCATAGGTTCCGATTGCCTTTACCTTGTAACAGTATGATTTTCCGTTCACCAGGCCTTTGTCAATATAAAATGTCACAGTTGAAGTAGCAATTGAATCGAATTGCTGCGAAATTTCATTAAATCTATAGATCACAAATTGTTCATTGGTCCAGGGCACAATGGTATTTATGTTTATCCTTACTTTTTTATCGCCTGGCGAAAGTGTCAGAAATACAGAAGAAGCTTTTTGCGAAGGCCCAATCAGGAAACGTAGTCCCGGAGTATCATTATAGAGATCAACCCTGTAATTTATACCGTGCTCGCGGGTATTGAGCGGTTCGTCAATAAAAATAGTATCGTTGAGCGACGACAGCGAATCCAGAAGATTAAAAGAGGACCCGGTCAGATCATCGGACCTGTATATCAGGTATTTGTATGGCCCGGGAGCCTGAACCACGTCAATCTCTGTTGGTTTCGACCAGGCAACATATACGCGTCCGTCAACAGTTCCTGTTTTTTCGATACTGATATTAGTAATTACCGGGACATCTTTTTTCAGCTGAGCACAAGCTTCATTGGAAGCATAACTCAGAGCGCCATCAGGGTAAAATGCCACCACCATATAGCAATACTCTATTCCTCTCGATAAGTCGCTGTCAGTAAAAACAGTATCCTTTGTATTTATGGTTGCAATAAGCCTGTAACCTGTATAAGCCGGTACACCTGTTTCGCAATAACCAGGAATATACCCGACAAAGCCATTCCGCCTGTATACCTGGTAGCCGGTTATATTCGAACAGCGGTTCTCATCCCATTTCAATTGTATGGTATTACCCAAGGCAGTTGCGGTAAGGTTTTCAGGTGCCGGACCAACCACAGTAATGTTCATACTTTTCAGATCGAAAAGATTTACGGGTTTGTCATCGTCAACCGCTTTAAAATACACCTGGTACGGGTTTTTCCTCACATGCGCACAGGTTGTTTCCCATCTGAAAAGGGCTTCGGTATATCCTGCGGCAGTATCCTGTATGATGGTAAATTCAGCCGGGTTCAAAATTTCGAAAGGAGCTCCGGCAGCAGTAAGCGTGATATAGTTTTTGTCAGAATCAGAAGCATAAACACCAAACTGAAGGGTATCTCCAGCTTCAACGCAGGTATCATTAACAGGTTCAATAACCGGGGGCTCGTTATCGCAGGTTACAATTGTAATCTGCATATCACGGGTCATATAGCCTATCTTCAATCCATTACGCCATTCTTCTATCAGAAATGCAATGTTATACTCTCCCTGCATTTTGGGATCCTCCCAGATAATTTCCCCCGATAAAGGATTCATTGTAAAGGAACTTCCTACATTCGTACCAACCTGGTTAGGAAGTACAAAACCCGGAATATCATCTCCACCGGCTCCCCGGCATTTGGTTAACCTGAATGTAAGACTATCACCGTCAGGATCATATGCTCCCGGGTTATGCAAAAATGGTTTATCGACACACCCCTGATCAACAGGAGGCAAAAGTAGCTGAGGCGACGAATTAGCCCCGATAAAAGGATTTATGGTCAATTGTGTTTCAAGAAAAAAGGGTACTTCCACCGAGTTGGGAATATTTTGTATTCCATAATTGCGGTTTGGGTCTTCGAGCGAAATTTTATAAGTAGCTGCTCCGGGATAAGTATGTACGCCAACATAAAGATTCTTTTTGAGATCGGGACCTATAATCTCACCAAAATATCCCAGGCCTGTTTGTTGTCCGTTACTCCTTTGTAATACGGTACTTGTATTATCACCCCAGTTAATTTCCAGTTCATAGCGGTCAGCAGGACTGGGAGCATACGTATAGGTTATAATTGTTACTTCATAAGTAAGGCCCGAAATATACTTAAACGAAATTTCTCCTGCACGTTCATGGGTGGCCCATACCGGGCTGGAAAACCAGATAAATAAAAAAAGCAGGATGAGGTATTTCTTCATAGAATAAGGAATTCTTCAGGTACATTGCCACAATTCTATATTATACTGTGACTTCGCACTCCAAAAGTACAAATTATCTATGCTACTAAAACTATTTTAATGCTTTTGTTTGACATACAACAATTGAAGGAATTGCACAACGACGAAACATCAACGATAAGAATTTAATATTCAGTTGCTAAGGCTATGTCAATCTCATTTCTTTATGCCATCTGTATAACGAAAACAGTAAGAAGAGAATCAGAGTTCTCCATACAAACCAGAATAATTCAGAGTAATATATCCTGGCACTGGACTATTCTCAGACGTTTGTCCGATTCAACTAAAACGATAAACAGGAAATTTCCACCTTGTAAGTGTTACCCAAAAACTAAATTAAATTAAGATTCAGCACTTTACAGGAGTAACAGCTTTTTTTATAATTTTACAGGGTTCATAGAGGAAGGTAAGCGTATGTATGCCATAGATCCGCAGAAGGAGAAAAAAGAAATTGTAAAACGATACAGGGCATTAATGCGTGCATGGAATGCCCACAAAGGTATTATCCAAAATAACCAGGTACGTAAGGCTTTTATAATGGCTTCGCAGGCACACAACACCATGCGCAGACGTACAGGCGAACCCTACATTTATCATCCGCTTGAAGTAGCCCGCATTGTAGCCGGTGAAATCGGACTTGGAGAAACAGCCATTATCAGCGCTCTGCTTCATGATGTTGTTGAAGACAATCCGGATTATACTATCGATATGATCAGGCAGAATTTTGGTGATAAAGTTGCCTATATTGTTGATGGACTTACCAAAATCAAAGACGGATACGAGCGGCTCGAATCAACCGCCCAGGTTGAGAGCATTAAAAAAATGCTTCTAACCTTAAGCGACGATGTTAGGGTTATACTTATCAAACTGGCCGATCGTTTGCACAATATGCGTACACTTGATTCGATGCCATCGTCGAAACAACAGAATATTGCAGCCGAAACCTTATATCTTTATTCCCCGCTGGCTCACCGCCTTGGTTTGTATGTGATTAAAAGCGAACTGGAAGACCTTGCTCTAAAGTACAACGAACCCGAAATATACCGTACTATATCCTTAAAGCTTCAGGAAACAGAAACCGAACGTACCCGTTTTATTCAGAAATTTATTTTCCCGATTAAGAAAGCAATGGCAGCACAAGGCATTGTTTTTGAAATTGATACCAGGGCCAAATCGGTGTATTCTATTTATAAGAAAATGCAGGTGAAGGAGATTCCTTTCGAGGAAGTGTATGATTTGTTTGCCGTGCGCATCATCATTGATTCACCTCCTGACCAGGAAAAAATTGACTGCTGGCGCGTTTATTCGCTGATAACCGATAATTATAATCCAAAACAAAACCGCTTACGCGACTGGATTTCGACGCCGAAGGCAAATGGCTACGAATCGCTGCACACCACTGTTATGAGCCCTACCGGACAGTGGGTCGAAGTTCAGATCCGTACACGAAGGATGCATGAAATTGCTGAACGCGGATACGCAGCCCATTGGAAATACAAACAACAGATTGACAGAGATAAGGCGCAGGAATCGGGCCTCGACGACTGGCTCGAAGAAGTGCGAAAAATTCTGAAATCGCCTGATGCAAATACGCTCAACTTTCTCGACGATATCAAACTTACACTTTTTAGTGACGAAGTTTTTGTGTGGACTCCGAAAGGACATCTTAAATCACTGCCATCGGGCAGTACTGTCCTCGATTTCGCATATCTTGTTCATACCGAGTTGGGTAACCACTGCATCGGGGTAAAAGTAAACCGGAACCTTGTTCCTTTAAACCAGCAACTTCGCAGCGGCGACCAGGTTGAAGTTATAGCATCAAAAAAGAGTTTCCCGAAAGAAGAATGGCTCGATTATGCCATAACCCCGCGGGCAAGGTTCAGTATCAAGGAAGCTCTCAAGGAACAGCGGAAAGTGCAGGCTACCGAAGGAAGGATAAAACTGGAAGAATCCTTCAGAAAGTATGATATTAAATTCAGCAAGAGCAATATCAGCCG
>CAZOXJ010000070.1:0-12500 GCA_964583325.1 uncultured Lentimicrobiaceae bacterium | reverse complement strand
GGTATCGCCACATGCTGCCATCCCCTGCCCGGCGATGAAATTATTGCCTATACTCCCGACGGGGAGCATTGGGCTGTTCACCGCACCAATTGCAACGATGCAATCGAACTTATGGCACGCTCAGCCAACAGGGTTATTCATGCCAGCTGGAGCAATAAACAGATGAATGTTTTCCTTGGCGGAATTAAGATAAGCGGATTTGACCGAAAAAGCATGATTTCGGATATTATCGGAGTAATAAGCGCAGAAATGCATTTCAACATCCGTTCGTTTCATATAGATACTGCCGGCGAATTGTACGAAGCCTATATCAGCTTCTTTATTCATGACACACTCGATATAAACCGGACCGTCGAAAGAATTAAGCAAATTGAAGGAGTATCTGCCGCCTCCCGCATGCTCCGGTTTATGAAAACGTAGATCGGTAAACAGGTTTAACCTTTATTGTCCATTGACGAAGAGTAAACAAAGACGTTTCTGAAATAAATTCTTCTATAATTTCAGAAATAAAAATCTGATGGGCGTTTTACATCCTGGTAAATATTTTACGCTGTGACAATTACGATTGTTTATATCTGCATTCAAAATTTCATAATTAATTTTAATCTATTTTTATTTATTCTAAATAGTGATAGGAAATTTTCATATTTTTACCACAAATTAAAAAGCATGATATCTGATTCAAAGAAACTTACTTACGAAACAGTTAAGAAGCTGTTTACTGAATATCTTGAGAAGCAGGGTCATCGTAAAACACCCGAGCGCTTTACTATTCTCAAGGAAATTTATTCGACCGATGGGCATTTTGATATAGAGACACTTTATATCCAGATGAAAAACAATAAGTACCGTGTAAGCCGCGCAACCTTGTATAATACCATAGAGTTACTGCTGAGCTGCAACCTGGTTACCAAGCACCAATTCGGTAATAACTGCGCACAATTCGAAAAATCATTCAAGTTCAAGCAGCACGATCATTTTATCGATATCGAAAATGGCGATGTTCTTGAATTTTGCGATCCACGTTTACAGGATATAATCACCTCCGTTGAAAAAACCCTCGGCCTGAAAATTACACATCATGCTCTTACTCTTTACGGTACGCGCATAAAGTCCGAAGCTGTAAATTAATCAGGTTTCCTCGCATTTGACCTGCTTTTTTTAAGGCACTGTCAACAAATAATTTTATCTTTGCATCACTATGAACAGCAACCTCAAAAGGGTTGCTTAATTTGTGTTTAAATGAAGATAGATGTACTGTTAGGCCTGCAATGGGGCGATGAAGGAAAAGGTAAAATTGTGGATGTTCTTACCCCGCAATATGATATTATAGCACGGTTTCAGGGAGGGCCTAACGCAGGGCACACTCTGCAGATAGAAGGCGACAAGCATGTTTTGCACACTATTCCTTCAGGGATATTCCATCCTGAAAAAATCAATATTATTGGTAACGGCGTAATCGCTGATCCGTATATTTTATCCCAGGAGCTAGCAAAGCTTGTTTTGAAAGGTGTGGATCCGCGCGTTAACCTTCGTATTTCGAAGCGCGCTCACCTTATCCTCCCAACCCATCGAATGCTTGATGCAGCTTACGAAACTGCCATGGGAGCCGGAAAAATAGGATCAACATTAAAAGGGATCGGACCTTGTTATACGGATAAAACAGCCCGCTACGGCCTTCGCTTCGGCGATATACTTGCCACTGATTTTACTGAGAAATACCACGCATTGAAGCAAAGGCATATCAAAATACTTGAATCCTACAATTTTGATCATAAAACTCAGCTGATTGATAAATCGTCATTTGATGAGTATGAAAAAAACTGGTTTGCAGCCGTTGAAGAACTCCGCACATTTCCATTGATTGACAGCGAGTTGTACATTAACAAAGCATTAGCCGAAGGAAAAACCATTTTAGCCGAAGGCGCTCAGGGCAGCCTGCTGGATGTTGATTTCGGATCGTATCCGTATGTAACATCAAGCAATACCATTACCGCAGGAGTTTGTTCCGGGCTTGGTGTGCCGCCATCTGCAATAGGCAAGGTATTCGGAGTTTTTAAAGCATACTGTACACGTGTCGGCAGCGGACCTTTTCCTACCGAGCTGAATGACGCAACCGGTGAAAGCCTTCGCGATCATGGTAAAGAGTTTGGTTCCACTACCGGGCGTCCGCGCCGCTGTGGCTGGCTTGATCTTCCTGCACTGCGCTATGCTATAATGCTCAACGGCGTTACCGACCTGGTAATGATGAAATCGGATGTGATGAATGATTTTGATACAATCAATATTTGTACCGGTTACGAAGTGAATGGTGAAACTGTGCAGGATCTGACTTACGAAACACTGGCTAATCCTGTTAAACCTTTATACAAATCATTCGAAGGATGGAAACAGTCGCTTGCAGGAATCAGAAATTATGATCTTCTACCTGACAAGTTGAAAGAATACACCGGTTTTATTGAAAATACAGTTGGGTTACCGGTTAAAATTTTATCGTCAGGACCAGGCAGAGAAGAAACTATACAACGGTAACTTCACAATTTTATAAAAATCACACAAACACCGGGAATATACCTCCGGTGTTTTTTTTGTATCCGGGGAGCAGGTTTTAGTCGTACTCGGAATATCGTAAAAATCAAATTCCTTTAAATATTGATTATAGCGTACCTGACGGCACTTGATCAATTGTTACATTGTTTTTCTACCAATATATTGTCCCTAACGGGACAAGTTAGGATTGATACTTACCTAATTTGGATCCTGATTCCTAAGATTAAAAAAAACGGCCACCCAAAGGTAGCCGTCTTATATAATAGTTTAGAAAAGTAACCGATTACAGTTTCCGTTTTACTTCTACTTCTTCGTATCCTTCAACAATATCGCCAATTTTGATATCATTAAAGTTATCGATGTTCAATCCGCATTCGTAACCGGTAAGCACTTCCTTAACATCATCCTTGAAACGTTTGAGCGAACCCAGCGATCCGGTGTGAACCACAATACCATCGCGGATAACGCGGATACGGGTGTTACGGGTTATTTTACCATCAAGTACCATACAACCGGCAATTGCTCCCACTTTCGAATTGCGGAATACTTCGCGGATTTCAACATTACAAACAATCTTTTCTTCAATTTCAGGAGCGAGCATACCTTCGATAGCCAGCTTGATTTCGTTGATAGCTGTATAGATAATGGAATAGAAACGGATATCGATCTCTTCGCGCTCGGCCAGTTTGCGTGCACTCATACTCGGACGTACCTGGAAACCGGCAATAATAGCATTGGATGCCGATGCAAGCAATACATCGCTTTCGGTAATGGCACCCACACTCTTGTGGATTACATTTACCTGTACCTGTGGAGTCGAAAGTTTGAGCAACGAATCGGATAATGCTTCAACCGAACCGTCAACGTCAGCTTTCACAATGATATTCAGTTCCTTGAAGTCACCGATAGCAATACGGCGTCCGATTTCGTCGAGGGTAATATGTTTCTGTGTACGTATTCCTTGTTCGCGTTGTAACTGCTGACGTTTGGTAGCTATTTGTTTTGCTTCGCGTTCGTCAATCATTACTTTGAACTTATCACCGGCCTGAGGCGCACCTGTAAGTCCAAGTAAAAGCACCGGTGCCGAAGGACCAGCCTCTTTAACCGGAAGGTTACGCTCGTTGTACATGGCTTTTACTTTACCATACACCGAACCGGCAAGGATAAAGTCGCCCAGTTTGAGAGTACCATTCTGAACAAGGAGTTTTGCAACATATCCGCGGCCTTTATCAAGCGACGATTCGATAACTGTTCCTGATGCCCTTGCTTCGGGATTGGCATGAAGATCGAGTAATTCGGCCTCCAGCAATACTTTATCTAGTAGTTCGGTAACATTAATACCTTTTTTCGCCGAAATTTCCTGGCTCTGGTATTTACCCCCCCAATCTTCGACAAGGATATTGAGTTTTGAAAGTTCTTCTTTTATTTTTTCGGGATTAGCTCCGTTTTTATCAATTTTATTGATGGCGAAAACCATCGGAACACCAGCTGCCTGGGCGTGATTAATAGCCTCTTTGGTTTGAGGCATCACGGTATCATCCGCAGCTACTACAATAATTACAATGTCAGTAACCTGAGCACCACGGGCACGCATAGCGGTAAATGCTTCGTGACCTGGAGTATCGAGGAAAGTGATCTTTCGTCCATCTTCCAGTTGTACCTCGTATGCACCGATATGCTGTGTAATACCTCCGGCTTCGCCGGCAATTACGTTGGCACTGCGTATATGGTCGAGGAGCGATGTTTTACCGTGGTCAACGTGACCCATTACAGTAACAATAGGATTACGCGGCTTCAGAAGTGCCGGATCGTCAGTTTCATCGGAGTTATCAATGGCTTCCTGTACTTCGACACTTACAAATTCTACCTTATAACCAAATTCGTCAGCTAACACCGAAATGGTTTCGGCATCGAGGCGCTGGTTAATGGAAACAAACATTCCGACGGCCATACAAGTAGCAATGATTTTTGTAACGGGTACATCCATCATGATCGAAAGGTCGTTGGCAGTAACAAATTCAGTTACTTTGAGTGTTAACTTGTCTTCTTCCAGCTTTGTAATTTCCTCCTGCATATGCTGGCTGGCAACATTTCTTTTCTCGCGGCGGTATTTCGAAGCTTTCGATTTCCCGGTACCGCTTAAGCGTTGCAAAGTTTCTTTGATTTGCTTTGCGATATCTTCCTCGGTGAGCTCAGGTTTGGGCTCAGGATGGCGCGAATGCCCTTTAGCGGCTGGTTTTGGTTTATTCCTGTCGTGAGGCCTTGCAGGTGTTACAACTCTTGGAGTTGCGGTACCCGGAGTTGCTCCCGGAGTTGCTTCCGCTGCACCGGTTTTACCTTTGTTCAGGCGTTTGCGTTTGCGTTTCTTCGATTTGCTGTCCTCATCACTCGATGAAGCAACAGGCTTACGGGGTTCGGGACGCGAAGGTGATGGTAATTCAATTTTACTCAAAATCTTCGGGCCTTCGAGCTTGGTAAACTTGGTAGCAAGATAATTAGCATCGTTTTTGTGATACAGTCCGTCGGCAGAGGGCTGATCCGTTGCGCGGGCCGGTGTATCATCAATTGCTGCAGGAGCTGCGGGAGCAACAGGAGCTACTGTTTCAACAGGAGCAACTGCTGGTGTTTCCTTAACTTCAGCTACCACAGGGGCTGCAACCGGCTCAGCCTGTTTGGGCTGGCTTACAGGTTGTTCAACAACTTCCTTAGGTGCTTCAACGTGCGCTTTCTTATGATCTTTTGGTGCGCCCTTTTCCTGCTTTTCAGGTTTTTCCTTTTTCTTAGGTTTTTTATCAAATTGTTTCAGGTCAATTTTACCTAAAACTTTAGGGCCGGTATGCGCGGTTTCAGCAGTTTCGTCGCTGATTTCTGCAACAGCAGCCTTTTCTTTTTCAACATGAGCAATTTCAGCAACCGGCTCTGGTGATTTTTCTACCTGAACAGGTTCAGGTTTCACTTCCGCCACTACTGGTTTCTCGGCAACAGCTTCAACTTTAGGAAGTTTTATTTCCGTTTCCTTTTCGGGACTAACTGCAGGTTCCGCTTTTGCAACAGGTGCTTCAACCGGTTTAGCAACAGGAGCTGCTTCTGCCGGAGTTTCAGCAACGATTTTTTTCTCGGGAACAGCTTCAACAGGTGGAGCCTGAACAACTATCGGTTTGGGAGCAACAGGAACCTCTACCGGAGCACTTGCCGTAACCACAGGTTTTACTTCGCTTTCCTTAACTACTTTTACTTCGGCAGTTTCTTTGACGAGCGGTTTCTTTTCCTCGGCTTTAGCAGCTTTCTGAGCCTGGTACTCCAACTCAATATGTTTTGCAATATCCTTTGCAGCCTTATCGGGCTGATATTCTTTCAACAAAAGAGTATGCATATCCGGACTTAACTTGGTGTTCGGATTACTATCGATTTTGAATCCCTTCTTATGAAGGAAATCAACGATAGTGGATACACCGACATTAAATTCGGTTGCGGCTTTTCCAAGCCTGATTGATATAGGTCCGTCTGACATGCTTTTTTCGAAATTTCGCCTGAAGCTCGGAATAAGTGAGTAAAAGTACGATTTAATTTTCAAACTTTTGTTAATTGATTGCAGCGATGAGCCTGCGTATAGTGTATACAGTGCTCTGATGGTTCACTGTTTTGTAAATTTCAGTTCCCCTTCGTCTGCGGTTGTGGATTATTCAAACTCGGCTTTCAAAATCCTGTGCACTTCGCGGATGGTTTCTTCTTCCAGCTGCGAACGGCGCACTAATTCATCAGCGCTGAGTTCAAGTACGCTTTTGGCTGTATCGCAACCAATACTTTTCAATTCGTCGATTATCCACTGATCGATTTCATCGTTGAATTCCTGCAGGTCAACATCTTCGTAATCGGAATCGGTATCGCGGTAGACATCGATTTCGTAACCGGTTAGCTTTCCGGCAAGTTTAATGTTATGACCTCCTTTACCGATAGCCAGTGAAACCTGGTCGGGTTTCATATAAACCTCGGCTCTTTTGCTCTCATCATCGAGAGTGATGGAAGTGATTTTTGCCGGGCTTAACGAACGCTGAATGTAAAGGCTTGAATTGGAAGTGAAATTGATCACATCAATATTTTCGTTCCTCAATTCACGTACGATACCATGAATCCTCGATCCTTTCATACCAACACAGGCACCAACAGGATCGATACGGTCGTCGTAGGATTCAACAGCTATTTTAGCTCTTTCGCCCGGTACGCGAACAATGTTTTTAATGGTGATAAGCCCGTCGAAAATTTCGGGAACCTCAGCTTCGAGCAAACGCTCAAGGAAAAGCGGCGAAGTACGCGAAAGGATAATAACAGGTGAGTTTTTCTTCATATCCACGCGGGCAACAACTGCACGTATGGTATCTCCTTTACGGTAGAAATCGCCCGGAATCTGCTCAGCCCGCGGCATGGTTAGCTCAAGGTCTTCATCGTCAAGAACCAGGATTTCGTTCTTCCACACCTGGTAAACTTCGCCAGTTACGATATCACCAATGCGGTCCTTATACTTACGGAAGATATTGTCCTTTTCGTATTCCTGAACTTTCGAAATCAGATTTTGCCTAACGGTAAGAATCTCGCGGCGCCCGATGTCAGCTAGTTTGATAGGTTCAACTACCTCTTCGCCAACTTCGAAGTCGGGTTCGATCTTGATGGCTTCGGAATATGAAATCTGGAGATTATCATCTTCCAGTTCGTCATCTTCAACGATGGTACGCTTGCGCCAGATTTCGAGGTCACCCTTGTCAACATTCACAATGATATCGATGTTTTCGTCGGTACCATGCTTTTTAATCAACATATGCCTGAATACGTCTTCGAGAATACGCATCAGGGTTTCACGATCAATGTTCTTGAATTCCTTGAATTCAGAAAATGTCTCGACCAGGTTGATGTGTTCCATTTCGCCCATGGCAAATCAATTATTTGAGTTTCAGATTTTAATTATTTCTTTGGTTTCCTTTATATCGCTATAAAGAAAGGTATGCGTAGTTTCGGTAATTACTTTTTTAACCTTGGTTACTGCTTTAACTGTAAATCCTTCTGCATCAGCTGCAATAAGGGTTCCTTCAACTTTGTTATTGTCCTTTAACAGGACGGCAACCTCGCGGCCAATATTTTTAATGTACTGTCGCGAAAGCTTGTAAGGCTGATCGAGACCTGATGAAGATACATTTAATTCGAAATCTTCGGTTTCGCGATCCAGTTGCGACTCAATAAATTTACTCAACTCAATACAATGCTCAATAAGTACATGTGTATCGCTGTCGATAAAAATACGGATGCGGTTATCGGAACGTACTGCAACGCTTACTATAAAACGATCGGAACCCTCAAGATGCTGAGTGGTAAGATCTTTTATGAGTTGTTCGCTGATCATTGGTATAGCTATGTTTCAGTTAAAAAATGCAATTTAATAAAAGAGGGGACAAAAGTCCCCTCCACTTGTCGTAACGAGTTTGCATGATACTACAGGTATGCAAACTGTTGAATTCTGTTGACCGGTTTTTTAAATAATTCCGGTTTTTTCTATCGAAGTTGTCCGACCAGGATTCGAACCTAGACCGAATGGACCAAAACCATTCGTGCTGCCTTTACACCATCGGACAAAATTGATTTTCCTTCCAAAAGGACTGCAAAAGTAGTATATTTTTTTTACATATGTAATTTTATAAAAAAAAAGTGTCGCAAGTATCGAATATTTCCGCTGACAGGATTCAGGATGAGGGTATTCGGGGTTTTAACCGGAGTGAAATTCCATTATATTTCAGGTTGAATTACGGTTTGCCGTGAAATCCCGGACAATTACAACTTAATTATCACTCCCCGCCATAGATAAGCTAAAAGAGATTTGCCTGCTGAAAAGCTACGGAAACTATGCTGTTATGCTGCATTGCTGATGAGTGAAAGGGGGAATTATTTGAACCTCTTTATCCCCATTTAGCGCAAACTCTTCATACTCCAACCAACAGCAAATGTATGCCCGCTCCCAATCATGTGTTTTGATTGCAGGGGATTTTCGGAAAAATAGGTAAATACAAAATCGTGATAAAAAACCTGTGAAAATATAAATATTGAATTCTCACTTCTATAACCCAGGCCTAAGGCAAAAAATGAAAGTACGGATTTGATTGAAATATCATAGTTGATCTCATTCTGTATGGAATTGCGTATTGTAACTTCGGGTTTAAAACCGATTTTTTCGGATAGTTTAAAATCATAACTACCTGTCAGAAATAACTTTCTATTGCGGCTGATATCTTTTGCGGGGCTATCATCAAACCTGAAAGTTGCAGGTGCAAGGTTAATTGCTGAGAAGGATATCTGAAAATCCTTATTCCGATAGGTGGTGCCAAATCCACCATCGATAACAATGGAACTGTTATTCCCGTTCACAAGTCGTGGATCACCACTATAGTTTGGCGTAAGTGAGTTAACGTCAATGTTCAGATTTTCAACTATACCGCTGATGCCAAACGAAAGCCTGGAAGTACGCGAGAATGGAATATGGTATGAGTATATTGCATTGAAAATAAACTGGTTAAAAGGCCCGATTCTTTCTTTTAAAACCGAAGCGCCTAAACCGACCCAGGGAAGGTTGCGTGATTTCCTTTCACGTTTGCGCAAATCAGGTTCAACCGAAAAACTGAGCATGTAATCGCTAATTGGCTTATAACCACCGGCCCATAAATTATAGGCTGCCATATCCGCCTTGATTTTTCTTTCGTTTGCAGCAAAAGAAGGATTATTCACCATAGGATTGATAATGGTAAAATAATGAAACGGGAAGTCCTGCGCCTTGAGCTGAACCGCTGCAAGCACCAGAATGAAAATACAAACTGTTCTGACTGATCTCATTGTAAAACTGTTATCTGACCATACCTGATATCTCCCGTATCGAATGTGATTTGATATAAATAGGTTCCCTGGATAATTTTTCCATTTATGCCGCCATCCCAGGGTATGTATTCGCTGCCTGATTCAAATACTTTTTGCCCGTATTTATCATAAACAATAACATTTTTAACCGGATGAAAACCAACGTTACGGAATTCCCACACATCGTTGAATCCATCGCCATTAGGCGTAAATACATCGGGAATAGTTAAGTTATCATCAAGTTCAATTTTTATGGTGTTCGACCACGATTCCTGATTTAAATCTGCATTCATTTGTTTCACTCTGAAATAATGGTTTAACGACATACCCTGAATGGAATAAGTGAATTCAGTGCCGGCTACAACAACTGTAATAAATTCCCATCCATCTGTACCATTTTCCGAATGCCATATTTCGTGATTCAGCATATCATTCGCCCAAAAACTGTTAATATTCCAGCTTAACAGAATATTTCCCGGCGAAACAGACGTTTCTCCTTTTAAAACAATTGCTTGTTGCTTATTCGAGTAAAATACTTCATCACATGAATTAATAACTTTGAGTTGCATTATAAGCGGGTTCAAAGCGGATGCCGGCGGAACGTAAATGTATTCGCTGTTTGCATGGATGGGTATTCGGGTCTCCTGTATTGTATCCCCGTTCTCACTCAGTATCAGAAGAAAAAGTGAATGGATCAGATCCTGAAGTTTTACAGAAGTATAGCTGATGACCAGGTTATTATCGATGTTAAAGGAAACCTGGTTTAGATCTATTTCGAGGCTGTCATTTACTATTTCTACCGTTAAGGGCAACGATTCGCCAAAACAAATAGTGTCGGTTGTTACACTTGTTTCCTGCACTAAAACTGAATGCTGCCCGGCATTGTTCCAGTTAACAACAATCTGGTTAGAGCCTTGTCCCGAAATTATTTCACCATCATCAACAATCCAGGTATAAACGGAACCGTTTGTATTGCCGATCCGGTAGAAGATATTTTTACCGCTTGCTATGCAAAGCTTATCTAATCCATTTGGTGTTTCGGTAATGAGGTGAACATAAATACGAACAGGAAAAACTGTGGTGGCGGAATTACACAGATAGTTATTTGTAGAGTAAACACTTGCCGAGGCATTTAAATTGGTATCAAACCAGCTTATTTTAATTGTATCGTTTGACGGATCGGATACTATTAAGCCTCCATCAACCTGCCAATGCAAGGTATTATTGTCATCAACTGTCCAATAATCTACGCCTTCGACATACGGACAAACCGACGAGCTTCCGTAAACCGGCAAAGCTTTTGGTGCTGGCAAAACCAAAACTTTTGTTGTATCAAAATTAATCAGGCAGTTTCCGTCAGTAGCACGCAGCGTGAGGGTAACAAGTTTGGGTGAACCATAATTTGCTGGCCCGGTAAAGTATGGACTTGCCGCAAATGGATCGCTTATATTGTCCTCGGGGCTCCATTTGTAGAAAACTTCAGGATTTCCAGGTATGCCTAAAGCACCGGAAGCTCCTGAGCAGATTTCAAAATCCGGCCCGGCATCAGCTATCACCTCCCCTATGTTTTCCGGGTTTTTATCCCTGAAAAAACTGGTGACGAAATCAGGGAATCTATTCATTTCAAAGTCAAATGTGTAGTAATCGAGTTCCACATGGCAGGCATCTCCGCTATTGTTGGGATTATTTATTCTTCCCATTTTGGTTTTTTTATCCTGAATATCATAATATAAAAAATAGATTTTCCCGTCGGGGGCTAACTGCAAATCAATCCCTGGGTAAACCACTAACGTATCAGAATTTAATGTAAGAATTGTTTTTACTGAATTCAGAGTTTTTTTTGACTCCGAAAATCCTGCATCGACCTGTACCAGGTTAGCTCCTGAAAAATAATAGCATAGCCTGCTGTCAGGCGAAAATTCAACATCCACAAATACCTCATTCCCGGCATTCCTTAAATTGTAAAGGTTTCCGTTGGTGAAATCGAAATCAACTATCTGGTAATTGAGACTTGCACCGTTTTCCCAGAACATAAAATAGAATTTATCTCCGTTTGGCGATAACTTATAGCCACCTGAACTTCCAATATCAATATCATCGTTGATCAGTGGCGTGAGAGATACGCCATTTTCATCAATTTTATAAAAATAAATCCTGTCGCGCCATATATCCTCTATTACATTATCATTCCTCTCGATAACCAACCAGAAATAACTGTTGTTGCAATATCCGGCTATTGTAGGGCCATCATGATAATTGTCGTGTATTTTAATGTTTTTTCTTACAACTTCACCCCTTCCACCGTAAGCGTTGGTATTTATTTCGGCATAATAAAGCGTATTAGTATAGAAGCCTGCTGCCGTAGTATTGAATTTATCTTCTTCATAAATAAGGATATACCAACCTTCCTTTTTGGGATAGGGTATAAATACCGGAGGATTGGTAAAATACTCACCAGGTTTAATTAGTTCCTCTCCGTTTATAAGAATTTCGTTATTGCTGTTCCATACTGTATGGCCATCAGAATACAAAACCAGGTTGCCATCCTTATCGCATATGGTTGCCAGGGCGTTTGGGTTACCATTAAATTCAGAAATTTCAAGAGTTCCGGATTGAAAATTAAATTGTTTGCCTGACCCGACAGCCCATATATCAGCTTCGTTCTGCGCATGAATGCAAACAGGATAAAAAAAAGATAGCAATAGAATGAGCGATCCTGTTTTGTAAATATAAATGAAATATTTTCGATTAATAAACATTGGCTGATTTGGATTGCAATAAAGCGATAAATGTATTAATAAATCTTACAACTACTCAGTAGCGGATGAATTCAGGCAGAATAAGTTGAACACTAAATCCGACAAAAAGCAGAATCAGCAAACGGATGATACACATTTGTTTGTCCGTGGGTAACTGTTAATGCGAAAAAAAACAGCGAGGCAAGTAGAAGCTTTATCATAATCAGAGTTCTGCTGTAAAGAGACATAGTAACCGCTAAAGGTTGCATGGACGTTGGTTTTATTTGCATAGCTAAATGGGCTTGGAAAGCAATAAGAAGC
>CAZOXJ010000069.1:6665-18573 GCA_964583325.1 uncultured Lentimicrobiaceae bacterium | reverse complement strand
GCGGTCAATGGATTCTGATGGATATATCTGAAAGTAGTAATTGTTTGATTTTTAGTTTCGAGCAATTTTGCTTTGGTTTTTTGCTGGAAAAGGCTCCCTGTCCGTATTTCCCTGTTGTTGATCAGTTTTGCATAGCTGCTCTGTAATAGCTGGAAGCCATTGGTTATTGAAGTCATTTCGTTCCCGCCCCAGGTAACGCGTTCCATGCTTTTTGCATTGATATCGAGTAAGAAATGAAAATGGTTAGGCATCAGGCACCATGCAAGTATTTGACTTTTTGGAACAATATATTTGCGGCATAAGTCCGTAAATTGCAGATAGTCATATTCTTTATAAAACAAGGGCTGGCGGTTGTTGCCTCTGTTATAGATATGGTACAAACCCGGTTCATAAATCTTCATAGCTTTTCTATTGATAAAAGTGTGCAAATGTGCGCTTACGAATTGATTGATAAGTTTCAGCTCAAGGTAAGGTTTGGCTCCAAAGCAAATTCCACTCAATTTCAGACAGGTCAGGTAAGGATGTGTACAGACACGCTATGCGTGTGCAGACACATCCTTACCTGAAATATTTCCTGCTTCCAGCTATGCCTCTCCTGTGCAGGTTTATTCCTGATGCGATAAAGTAATTTTCTATTTTTTGTGCAATGCCCGATTCATAATCATCGGGTTCCAGCAGCAGGTATCCATCGCCTGATTCCTCATCCAGGAAAGCACGTGCCGCTTGTTGTATTTTTTTTCCTTTGGTTTCGAATAATTCACGTGTAAGATAATACTGCTGGTTTTCACTATTTTCCTGTCCTTCACTAAGTACATAACCTAAACTGTTCACATACTCAATTGCTTTAGGGTTATCGCGGAGCACTTTAATGCGGGAAGTGTTCCAGTTAAGGAAATAAAATCCGACCTCGAGAAGGCAAAGTGATGCGAGTACCGGAACAATGGTGTTAATGTAGGTTTCGTCCCACAGAAAAAGGCCTGATTCCGAAGTACGTGCTTCCCAGTCCATGTTTTTGTCGTTCAGCAGACCTATTTTAACGCCTTTGTATTCGATTATATAGTAGAAGTTTTCGAAATTGTTAATGCTTTCGAACCACTTTTGCTGCATTTCGGGAGTAATCTCATCGCGGAATTCCATAAAGCGACGCACTTCATCCGAATTGCGCTTTTCACGCACAAATTCAATATCCTCAGCTCTCAGGCGCGATAATGTTATGCCGTATTTACAGATTTTCATAATGAAGGTATTTAGTCAGGTTTAAACTATGATTTTATAGCGGTAAAATAATCCGGATTCCCGGATCATAGCTATTTATCTCAGAATTTTTTTGATGGAATATGGCGGTTTTTTATTCTGAACCTGGTAAATTCTCGTCAGGTATTCCCCAATCAATCCGAGGCAAAGCATGATAATGCTCGTCGAAAACAGAATTGCCACAATCAGGGAGGTATATCCAAGCGGTACATCATTCACCATTTTGTTAATGATAAAACGTATGCCCGCTATAAAACTCAGTACCGAAAGGAAGAAACCTCCATAAGTCATGATGCGCAAAGGAACGGCGGTGTAATAAATTACTATGTTAGCCGATAGTTTGAATAGCTTCCATGTTGAGTAACCAGACCGGTGCACGGAGCGTTTTTGGTGCTCCACTTCCGTGAAAGCAATGTTGCTTGTGTACCAGAGCAACAACTCATCAATATACATAAAATGCTGCTGATGTTTCAGGATATTGGAAGCGAGATTTTTAGTCAGAAGCCTGAACGATGAACCTTCGCCGGGTGACTGTAAAAGTATACGCGACGACTTTTTAATAAAATAACTTCCCAGGTTACGCACCAGCGAGTGTTTCTTTTTTTTTCCGAAATAGCCATAAACCAGGTCTGCATCTTTTTCGAGATATACTTGTACAAGCTTGGTTATTTCTTCGGGCGGGATTTGCAAATCATCGTCAATAGTGATAATAAGTTCACCTTTTGCGTGTTCGAGACCACAGAAAACTGCATTGTGCTGTCCGAAATTCTTTGCAAGTTTTATTGCCGTGACCGTTTCAGGAAATTGTTTTTTTAAATTAACGAGTACTTCCCAGCTTTTATCCTGACTGAAGTCATCAACGAAAATCATTTCGAAACTATAACCCGCGTTTGAAAAAACAGCAGCTGTGCGATCGTACAATCCAACCAGGGTTTGTTCGCTGTTAAAAACTGGTACTACAATGCTGTATTCCGGGGTCATTTTATCTGCTATTATTATGGTTGACGTTATGCAAAAAATTGCTTCCAGGGATGTGCAGTATGCTGATATTTAATCAGTAACACTAATTTTAAATAAAAATGACTCATGGAATCGTTACCCCTGGTTGTTTTTATTTTTCGATTAATATTATAAGCATTTTGTTATTCACTGCTCACAACACACTTTTCACTTTTCACTCTTCACTTTTCACTTTTCACTCTTCACTAACCCCCTCCCAGCACCATATTACTCCCTGTTACCCATTTGGATGCATCCGAAAGCAGGTATAGTATGGCATTGCTTACATCCGATGGTTCGCCGAAACCAAGTGGCATCATTTTCTCGAATTTCTCAAGTACTTCGTTACTAATTGTTTTCCCGGCATCATCAACCATAGGTGTGCGCACAAAGGAGGGTGAAACACAATTGGAGCGGATTCCTTTTACCGCCAGTTCGATGGATAGAACCCTCGAATAGGCTTCGATGGCAGCTTTACTGCTACCATAAAGTGCACCGCCGTAATAGGGATATTTTGTGGTGATTGACGATAGGAAAACTATCGAAGCATTGGCTGCAACTTTCTTTTTCCTTAGCAAGGCTGCCGTAAGCAACACGGGAGCCATGTAATTAATGCGCAATACTTCCGAAATATCGTTTGCCCCAATAAATTTTGCCGGCAAATGACCTGTAACCCCTGCTGAGTGGACGATCCCATTCAGAACAGGCAGGCTTTCGGCAAATGTACCTAATGAGTCGAACTCGGTAAGGTCAGCAATAAACAAAGTGTGTCCTTCACCTTTCAGCAACTGGATAGTTTCGTTCAATCTTTCCTTGTTGCGTCCAGTTATTATGAGTGTAGCCCCCGCAGCACTCAGGTCAATAGCAGACTGCTTCCCGATTCCTGATGTTGCACCGGTCACCAAAACTGTTTTTCCTGAAAATGAATATATATCGGGCATACTATCTATGGTTTAGCTAGGTTTAAGGAAGTTTAACGCATGATTCAGGATTTAAAATCAATCCCCTCAATCCCTTCAATCCCTTCAATCTCTTCAGTAATCAATCAACTCAGGGCATACCACCTTATCCATTTCAAGGGCAACACTACCCCATGATAAACCTACGCCAAAACCACATGTCAGAAGCTGGACTTTTCGCGTGGTGATTTGCTCACGAAGCTGGTGCACAATAGTTAGAGGAATGGATGCCGAACTGGTATTTCCGAAATTACGGATGGTATAAGGCGTTTTCTCTTTTTCAATTTTCATCATTTTGCGGATGGTTTCATTCATCAGCAAATTGGCCTGGTGCATAACAAAATAGTCGAAATCGGCAGTGGTTTTCGATATTTCCTGCATCAGTTTTTTAGCATTGGGGACTACTTCGCGTAAAGCAAAATTGAAAACATCAATGCCGTTGAGCGCAATCTGAAAGCGGGTGCGGTAAATGCCCGTACCGTATTTTTTGTAGTCGAAGGACTTTTTGCTGATAAAATTGCGAAGTCCGCCATCGGGTATAATAATAGCGTCATATCCCGATCCGTCCGATTCAAGATTGAAATGGATAGGGGCGGCATTTTCGTCAAGTTCAAAAGCAGTTACCGTGGCTGCGTCGCCAAACAAAGGATAAGTGCTTTTATCGCGATACGATGCTGTTAATGTCGAAATATCACCAACACAAAGCAACGCTTTTTTAATGCGCGTAGCCGACATCATGCTGGCAATGGCCGAAATGCCATACACCCAACCGGAGCAACCCAGCCCGATATCATATGCAACACAACTGTGCGGCAATCCGAGCCGGTCCTGTATTATTCCGGCTGTGGAAGGAATGATAAAATCACGCGACTGGCTGATAAATATAAGTAATTCAATGTCATTTTTATTCCATCCCAGGTCAGCAATAAGCTTTTCGGCGGCAGCATAGCAAAGATCGGAAGTGGTAGTTCCGGGTTCGGCAACACGGCGATGTTCGACACCCACGGTTTTTACTATCATTTCGCGATCCTTCATCGACACCCATTTGTAATCGAGGTTCGAAACTTCCTTACGTGGCGCTGCTGCGGCAATACCCGCTAGCCGTACACCTGGAATGGAGAAAATTGCCATTACATTCTGCTTTTTACAATTTCGAAAATATCGTTCACCGTTTTCGATTTCTGGATATCTTCGGCATTAATCGATACATTGTATTCGGTTTTGATCAGTGCAATAAGTATGAGGGCATTAATCGAATTCCATTCGAATGCTTCGCGGAAATTACTTTCCGGTTTCAACTTTCCGGGTTCCAGGTCTTCGAATTCTGCTTCAATGTTTTTAATGAAATCTTCAATCATTGGTGCTGGGGGATTTTAAAAATAGTGTGTGAACGTTATGGGGCAAATTTATACAAAAATATCCGTTAAAGCGATTAACGGAGCTTTGTTTTGCATTATAAGTTGTTGTTTTGCCTGCTTAAAGCCTGCTGGTGGCAATAAAGAAATTTTTCGGATCGTGTTTCCGGAAATAAATCTGTTTCCTGAGTATTACGGAAAATTATAGGTTAGGATCGTTCAGCAAGTTCTTTATTTGCTGATAGTAAATTTGGTGACCGCCTCCTTATTATGATCCTGAATTTTAAGGATATAGCTGCCATCGGGTAAATGACTGAGATTTAATTCCCCGTTATCACTTACACTCATCGTAGAATATACCTTTTGGCCTGAAATATCATAAATTTCAATTTGTGATCCGGAGTCAAACAGTGATTGCGAGTTAAAATTAAATAGTCCTTTGCCGGGATTTGGATAAATTGAAATACCAGCTTTTGGCTCTTCCCTTTCTTTTACGGCAGTATATAAATTCCCTAATCCTGTATCACACTTTCTTACACTGTATTGAAGTGATATTGGTTTATCTGTAAGTACATGGGTGTAATATATAAAAGCGCTGTCACTGAAAACAACCGGCTCCGGATCTGTACGTATTTCGACCGTACTGTCGCTCACACGCCGCATAAAATTATCATCAGGATCAGCTGAAGCAATCCATATTTCGGCAGGCAGTCCATCTTTTCCCGAACCGGATTGGGCAGCCATGAAAGAAATGTATGATTTGCCTCCGCAGGTGAATGGTTCGGGGGAAGTAATATACACATAAGGCTCTGGAAGCGGGCTGTCAAATTTCTTATACAACACCCAGAAATCAGGACTTAGTTCACGGAAAATTTTCAAAGTTTTGAATCCGTTAGTTCTGTACATGAACAACCTGCTGTCGCTTGCAGGATCGTGCCACATAAACGGCGCGCCGATAGTATCTTGTGATATTAAGGTTAAAAAGGGCAGGTTTCCGGCTGTTTCCACAAATCCGGGATGACGCGACTTGTCGGTAGCGCAGCAGATTTGTTGGTTGTCGCGCGCAAAGAAACCAAGGGTAATATCCGGATAATAGTAGCTTTTAAATAAATTCGTATTGCTTATCCAATGTATCCCAACATCATCAAACGTTTCGAAAAGAAACCGTGCAGTACTGTCGCTGTAATTGGCTGTTGCCATTGTGTAAACTGCATTAGGATGCGCAAGGAGGGTAAAACAATGCCAGCCCCCAAGTATCATGGTTGCAACTCCCGGATAACGGATTCCCCAGATTGCTTTTACATATACAATCTGTGTGCCCTGGCTGCTGAGCATCCATTCGGGGCCGTTTACGCTTTCAGATCCGTTTGGTGATAAATTCCCGGTAACGTACGTCCCTTTTCCATCAGATGGTTTAAAAAGCCTTGTAACCGGGTCTAAGCCACTTACCCAAAGGTCGTTGCTGTCGGATTTCCAACATACCAGGTTCAGCTCCGGATTGTATTCGGGATCGAATAAACTGGCCTGCGGATGAACAGCAAGGATATCTTTTACAATAAATTGACTGTATGTTTCAATAAGGCCTGCAAAAGCAAAAACAAACGCTAAGAAGTATTTTATCATCAAATCAGAAAGTGGTAAGTGCCGGTGTAAATATCTGGTAAAAATAGTAAAAATGATTATAAAATAATTTTTTGCTTTGCAACTTATGAACTGCCAGGGTATTAAGATGGAAAGAAATTATTAAATATCTAGGGGAATCGTGATGATTTATTGTACTTTGTTGATTCGGAAATTATAGCTGTTAGTATTGATTTTATTGATTTTTTCTTCCCGATCTTGTTTATATTTTGAAACCGGATTAATTTTTTTTAGAGAATACAACAAATTCATAAATCGTACTATGTTTCATTCTATCTTTGAATTCAACAGTTTACTGGCTTTTATTCCCTGGTAAAGTGTACTACGCACATGGAAAAACCCAAAAGGAAACTTCTTTTAATTAATCCTGTAAACCAACGCCGTAAAGGCTTGCGGATGCGAAACCTTTCAACTTACCCGCCGCTGAACCTTGCCATTATTGCTGGTCTTACGCCCGAAAACTGGGATATTAAAATTCTGGATGAAAATTTTGATACTTTCCGGTTCGAAGAAGCCGATCTGGTTGGTTTTACGTCCTTTACATCTACCTGTGCGCGTGCATACGAGCTTTCATCTATTTTCCGGAAACGGAATATTAAAACAGTAATGGGCGGAATTCATGCCTCGATGCTCCCCGACGAAGCACTGAATTATATGGATTCGGTAGTAGTTGGAGAAGCTGAAAGTATCTGGCATAAAGTAATTGAGGATTTTGAAAACAATTCGCTTCAAAAAATTTATAAAGGCGAACTGGTGGAACTGGGTGGCAAACCTATGCCCCGACACGATTTGCTTAGTAAAGAGTATTCTTTTTCTGCCATTCAAACCACACGCGGATGCCCGATGCAATGCGATTTCTGTTCAGTATCCACTTTCAACGGGTGCCAGTATCGGTTTCGGCCCATCCACGAAGTACTTGATGAACTGGAACATATGCCTACAAAACTGGTTTTTTTCTGCGATGATAATATTATCGGTTATGGAAAAATAGGCCAGGAACATGCTATCGAACTTTTTAAAGGGATAGTGGAAAGAGGCATAAAGATGGAGTGGGCCGGCCAGGTTTCGCTCAATTTTGCTGATAATAAAGAGGTTTTGAAATGGGCGGCTCTTAGTGGTTGCCGTATAGTCCTTATTGGAATTGAATCCGAAAAGGCTGAGCAGTTAAAGGAAGCAGGAAAAAAACTTAATTTACACATGGGTGTTGATGCTTACGCGAAAGTGTTCAGGCGAATACACCAATTCGGAATTAATACCCTGGGCGCTTTTATCTTTGGCCTCGATAGTGATACGAAACAATCGTTGTACGACCGGGCTGAGTATATCCTTAAATCGAGTGTTGATGCATGGCAAACAACTATACTCACACCCTTGCCGGGAACCGGGCTTTATAACAGGCTGAAAGCCGAAAACCGGATTGTTTATACCAATTACCCTGACGATTGGAGCCGTTACGACTTTTCGGAACCGGTAATAGTGCCCAAAAACATGACCACCGGGGAACTTGATATAACCATGAAGGATATCTGGTTAAAACTGTATAACCGAAAAACAGTGCGTAAGCAATTCCGCCGATCGCTTTGGAACCTCCGAAGTTTAAAAAAAGCAATGTGGGGTTATGTGTCAAATTACAATTATTATTGCCTCACCTTTGAAAAGGAAATCCTTTCCGGCGATCCGCGCTATTCGCATTGGATCGTTTCTGAAAAAGCTGCCCGCAAAAAAGATTCCTGAAACTTTTCGCCTTGACTTTTTTACCTTTGGCAAAATTAAACAACGGCCATTTTCTGAATTTTCGCATGAAGCAAAGATTAATTTACCTCGATAATATTAAAGTTTTTCTCATCGCATACGTCATAACCGGTCATATAGCCGCCAGTTATGGTGCAATCGGCGGTGGCAGGTGGAGCTACATCGAACCTGGCAACGATTTTCTTACAAAAGCTGTTTTATCTCTTTTTGTGCTGCTTGCATATTCATTCCTGATGGGAATGTTTATTTTTATTGCAGGCTATTTTACGTACCCATCATTAAAAAGTAAAGGCGTCACACATTTTGTTAAGGATAGGATTATCAGGCTTTCCATTCCGCTGATACTCTATTATTTTTTCCTTGGCCCTGTTGCCCGATATATTACAAAGCTTGCAAAAGGCGAGGAACTGACCTTCATGCAATTTATTACAGATTCATACCAGTCAGGCGTTTATGGTCATCTTGGAGTGATGTGGTTCATTGTGCTGATCCTAATTTTTTCACTGGCATACGCATTGTTTTACCGGTTTTTTCCGGATGGTTTGTACAAGCCGAAAAATGAATTATTCCCTTTGGCTTCGCGTATTTTGTTATTTGTAGTAATAATAGGTGCTGCCAGCTATTTAACAAGGATTATTTTCCCGATGGGTGGCGATTTTGTCGGAAGCCGGCCGTTGGGTTCCATGGTGTTTTTCGGCACTTCATTTTTCCTGGGAACAGCAGCTGCCAGGTATCAATGGCTCGAAAAGCTAACATGGCAAAATTCGAAACCCTGGATAATAACAGCCGTGGTAGCGATGGTAATACCAGTCATCCTGCTTTTGATATTTAAGAAAAATCTGCACTTTCGTTTGATCGCACAGCCCGGATCACCGGCTTCTTTATTTTATGCATACTGGGAAGTTATTAAAACCCTGGGTACCGGGATGGCAGCCATTGTACTATTCAGGAAATGGTTTAATAGTCCCGGGAAAATAGCCAATGCCCTGGGTCGAAGTGTTTTACTCTCCTATTTCCTGCATCCGCTGGTTTGTGCGTTGTTTTTCCTTGCATTAGCGGGAACAGGACTGCATCCGTTGCTAAAATTTTCGATTGTGGCGCCGGGCGCACTGGTTTCAACTTTTGCGTTAGCGTGGTTGCTGCTGCAAATACCCGCACTTCGTAAAATCATGTAGCAGAATAGCCCAGGAAAGTTTGCCCGGAATGTAAAAACTATGAATACATCTTCTCAATTACTGATCGGTATTGCGAATAAAGCATTTGTCGGTTAAGTGTACCCTCGTTGTTCAGAAATCCGTTTTCAGCGGTCCACACATCATCAGTAATCTCAAACTTAACAATCTGATCGTATTTTTGACACGACGAATTATAACTGGAAATTTCTTTCTCAATCTCCATTCTGATGATTTCGGAATCAGCAGGCCTTGAATTAGTTCGTTTCACGGCCGGAACAGGATTTGCTTTGTAGTTAACAGAATTATAATCCGGGATAACGATAGCCGTCAGAAAAGATTTATTGTGTCCGAAAACCCAGATTTTGTCAATATGCGGGAATAAGCTAAGTTGTGTTTCGATGGGCCTTGGATCAGAATAAAGTCCTGAGCTGAGCTTGAAAATCTCTTTTTTGGTGCCGGTAAGAGTTAAAAATCCTTCTGCATCCATTTCACCCATATCACCGGTATGAAGCCAGCCATCGCTGTCAATTGGCGTTTCCTCAATTTTAAAATAACCGTTCATCAATCCGCCGCTTTTAACAAGCACTTCACCGTCCGAAGCTATCCTTACTTCCACGCCCGGCATTAGCTTGCCAACACTCTGACTTTTAAACGCATTTTTCAGATTGTACGAAACCAGTGGCCCGGCTTCGGTAAGGCCATAGCCTTCATACGTATTAATTCCTGCAGCCCACAGAATATTTAACACTTCGGGTCGTAAAGCTGCGCCACCACATAGCATTACTTTAATATTTCCACCCAAAAAATTCCGTAATCCTTTAAAAACCAAACTAAAGAGAACTTCCTTTAAGAAAAGTGTTTTTTTCGCAGGCCCTGCTTTTTCTTTTGCTGCCAGCCGCAAAGCCAGCCTGGCCAGCCAGCCGCTGATCCCTTTTACTTTGTTGATCTCATTTTTTGTATTCTCTACAATGCGTTCCAGCACCAGCGGAACTGCCAGCATAACATCCGGTTTTCTCTGTTTAAGAATTCCAGCCAGTGAAGCAATACCTTCGCAGTAGCTTACTTTAATACCAAGGTGTTGAAAACTGTAATTCACCGTCCGTTCAAAACTATGTGCCAGAGGCAAAAAACTGATGCTGTGATTGCATCCTTCAAAATGATGCGATTTGCAATAATACACCAGGTTGAAAACATGATTGGCATGCGAAAGCACAACTCCTTTCAATGGGGTGTTTGAACCCGAAAGATATATGATTGAAGCAGGATCATCAGGTTTAACCGAAGCTTTCAATGTTTCCAGTTCCCGGCGATTCTCTTTGCCTTGCTTCAGGAAATCTTCGTAGGAAACAGCGCCTTCCGTTCGGTCAAAACAAACAATGAGCTCAAGCGAACATTCGCGGAGTTGCTTGATTTTGCGTAACACCGACTTGTTCGAGATAAATGCTATCCTTGCCTCAGTTTGAGCTAAAATGCCTGCCAGTTTTGGAACATCAACTCCCGGATACAATGGAACATGCACAGCTCCTGCCTGCAAAATTCCCATATCCACGAAATTAAATTCCGCCCGGTTATGAGTTATACTGAGTATGGGTTCACCTTTTGATATCCCGAAATTAATAAGTGCATAACTTGTCAGGTCAGCATATTTCCGGTAGTCCGAAACCGTGTAATCATGCCACTCTCCGTTTTTAACCGAAGCAAACATCACCTGCTCCTGCGGGCGGGAAGATATAATTTCCAGCAGGTCGAAAATCCGCGTAGGCTGTGTGTTTGCCGGCATATCAGTGTATTATTTGCCTTGTGCCTTGTTATAAAGTTCGCGGTAGTGATCGGCTTTCGCTTTATCTCCTTTTCCTTCAAAATACCTGGTTAATACAGCCGTAACTTTTGTGTTATCTGGTTTTATAACAGCAGCTTTTTCGAGCCATATCACTGCATTGACCGAATCCTGGCGTGCGAGGTAAAAGGATGCATTGCTTACATAAGGCATTAAAATTTTGGGTTTGTTCTTGATAATCCTTTCATTCGTGATAACTGCTGAATCAATTTGCCCTGTTTTGTTATAACAGGTTGCGAGATTCGAAAGGGTTTTAAGATCGGTGGTATCAATAGAGGCAGCTTTCCTGAAATTATCGAGTGCATTGCCGAAGTCCTCCTTTTGAAAATAAATATATCCAAGGTTGTACCACCCGGCGGCATAAGTAGGTTTTTCTTTAACTGCCCGGCTGAAGTATTGCATAGCTTTTTCGTTGTCGTTTTTCATCATGGTGTACATCTCACCCAGGCTGCTCCAGGCTTCGAAATATCCGGGATACACTTTTACCGTTTGTTCAAGCAATCCAATAATTTTATCGGCCTGCGACTGAATATTATCACGGTTCCCATTGGAATTCAGCTGTTCAATCAGTTCAGTTTTTAATGTTGTGGCATAGATAAAATTTGCCTTAGCCGAATTCTCAAGGTATTTGATGTCATTGGAGAAAAGGCTGAGCTGCGATTTCCAGTCTTTGTTGCGATCAACGGTTTTTGCTGTAAAAGGAATCAGGATAACTATAAGTGCAAGAGCAACTTTCCATATTGGCTTACCCGTATCAGGCTTGTCAGTCGAAACTTTCAGCAGTTTGAAAAGCAAAAATACCACTGCAATACTGAATCCAATCGAAGCAATATATAGAAACCTTTCGGCAATAATTCCGGCCGGTGGTTTTACAATATTGGCATACATCGAAATTACGATGAGATAGAAAAAGATAGCAAACGAAAGAATATGTTT
>CAZOXJ010000069.1:0-6565 GCA_964583325.1 uncultured Lentimicrobiaceae bacterium | reverse complement strand
CATACATCGAAATTACGATGAGATAGAAAAAGATAGCAAACGAAAGAATATGTTTTTCCCGCAGTTTCATCACGGCAAATACAAGTAAACCTGCGTGTATAATAATGGAAAGGATAACCCAGATATTGCCGAAACCTACTACAGGAATTGTGTTGTATCCATAGTAAAACAGCAGTGGATGCGGGAAAACCAGCAATTTAATGTACAACAGCAATCCGTACATCCCGGTTGAAATATGGAGCAGAATATTCTTCTCAAATGCGAGCGGGTTTTCGAAAAATAGCATCGGACGGCTGATTGCCGGAAGGTATAATTTTACGAAAAGTACTGCTGCTATAGAAATAACAATCATGGAACCGGTTATCATTACCAGGTTTTTGACATTTGCTTTCGTGAAAAAGAAAATTGTAAAGGGGATAGCTGCCAGGAGCGGCAGGGTAGAGGGCTTTGTGAAAATACTCAGCAAAAACCATATCGCTCCACTGGCCAGCGGGAGATATGATTCCTTGTTTGCATATTTCATAAAACTCCGTAAAGCAAGCAATCCGAAAAGGAAACTCAGGATTTCTTCCCTGTTTTTTAAACTGGCAACTACCTCGGTATGAACCGGATGTGCCGCCCAAAGCATAACAACCAGAAAAGGAAACCAGGTTGAATAATTCGCCATCAGCTTACGCAGAATAGAAAAAAGCAATAAGAGCGTTAAAGCGTAAAGGATAATATTTATAAAATGACTCATGCCCGGATTTTCGCCGAAAAACTGGTGTTCAACAGCAAACATGGCTTTGGTAAGCGGACGGTAACCGAAATTCATGTTGCCGCCTTCTTCGGCATTCAGGTTTATGTACCGCGAACTCAAAATCAGGGGAATTGCCTTAATCCCTTTGTTAACCATCGGATTATTGTAGGTTACATAAAGATCATCGAGCGAATATCCATTCTTCATGGTATTTCCGTAAAGCACAAAAGCAAAAACAAACAAAATGACTTTGAGCCAGAAACTGGTTTTTGAATACCATTTTGGCAACAATTCGGTTTGTTCATCCTTGCGGACAGGAATACTCTTTTTAATTGGTGCCGGTGCTTTTGGAGGCGTTTTTTTCATTTCTGGATATGTTATTTTGAAGGCTGAAAAACAGCCAGGGCGCAAATTTACAATTTACCACAAAAAATTAAGTCCACTGCTCATGCGATTTGGGAATCATTTTCATGAATGGACTCAGGCTGTTTATTTAAACCGGTTTGCCGAAAAATCTCCTTGCTGATAACGTTGCAATATCTTGTAACGCTGCACTTTACCACTCGATGTTTTTGGAAATTCATTCGAACGTAAAATTACCAGCTCGTCAATAGGAATTCCGAGCGTTTTGCGGAACAATGCCCTTAATGTCTGAAGCGTTTCAGCAGCTTTCGATTCAGGGATTCCTGCCGCGAAAATTATGATCTTGTCTTTTCCTGCTTTATGATCGGTAATTCCGCCAAAAGCGACTTTGCCGTAAGTTATTTCTTCCAGCGTGCAGGCCAGGGTTTCGAGGTCATTGGCAAAGTAATTTTTGCCATTCATGAAAAGGATATCCTTATACCTGCCACTAATGTATAGCTGCCTGTTTAAAAAAAATCCCAGATCGCCGGTACGGAGCCACTCACCGGAGAAAAGCGATGCTGTATCTCCGGGATTTTTATAATATCCTTGCGTAACAGCAGGGCCCTTAACCTGAATATGTCCTACTCTGCCTTCAGGAAGTTGTTCGTCATTTTCATTAACGATGCGTATTTCGGTTTCTTTTAAGGCCATTCCTACCGATGTAATTTGCCTGCCATGCCTGTGCGGGTCAATGTTTGATTCGAGAGCGAGACCATCTAAATCGAGACGGTTGCTGTCAAATACAGTGGTTACACTGGGTTTCATCAAAGGTGAAAAAGAAACAGCCAATGTGGCTTCGGCCATTCCATATACTGGCATCATCGCATTTTTTGGGAAACCATGTTTTTCCAGGGCATTTGTAAATTCGTCCATAATTTTTGCCGAAATAGGCTCAGCGCCGTTAAGCAATGCCTTTACAGAGGAAAAGTTCCAGTTGTGTTCCTGTTTTTTTCTTTGCAAATGCCTTAGAATGAGTGACTGGCCAAAATTAGGACTTCCTGATATTGATATTCGGGCATTGCTGATCAGGTCAAGCCATAAAGAAGGATTTTTAATAAAATCTATGGTTTCGATATGATACTGATCCGTAGCAGTTGTCAATGGAGTAAGATGAAATCCGATCAATCCCATATCATGGTATAGCGGCATCCAATTCCCGCCACGGTCCTCAGCAGTAAGTTCCAATCCGTCAACAATCGAATGGATGTTGCTTATAAGGTTGGCATGTGTAAGCATGATTCCTTTTGGCTCACCTGTACTGCCCGACGAATATTGTATAAATGCAAGCTCTTCGGCTTTTGGTTTAAAACCAGGGATGCGTTTTATCCTGGGTAAGTTCTCAAAAAAAATGAATTTCGTTTCCGGGATTTCTCCGTTTGAGGCAAAGTATCCGGATACTATGATATTCGGTGAATCAAGCTGTGTATATACATTTTGCATTTTTTCTGCAGCTTGGCTTCTATCATTCATTGAAACCGGCGTCTGAAGAATTGTAGGCACAAGACCCGCAAAAAAACAACCCCAGATTGCTGTTATCGTTTGCCGGTTTGCAAGTGTTGAGATAATTATTTTATCGCCGGGTTTATACCCCGACTCTATAAATCCACTGGCCAAAGCATATGCTTCGTCCAGAAGATCAGCATAGGTTTGAATTTCATTTAAACCGTTTTCGTGCACATAGTAAATTCCATGAGCTGGATATTTTTCAGCTGTGCGCTGTAAACAGGCTGTTAGTGTTAGATTTTGCATTGGCAGGCCGGAGAGTTTGGGCAAAATTAAACTTTATGCCCGACAGGAAAAAATTATTGCCTAATCTGTTAATCAAAGGGGCGCAGATATGATATTCTGCATGTCGTTGGTTAGTCGTACAAATTGTTCAACACTTAGTTGTTCAGCTCTTTTACCTGCAAATTCACCATTGTAATCACCCAGGGGTTTCAATGCATTGTGCAATGTTTTACGGCGTTGGTTGAAAGCGGTTTTCACCACCTGGAGAAGCATTTTTTCGCTGCAACCAAGGTCTGTCGTGTTGTTTCGCTGTAAACGGATAACTGCCGACTGAACTTTTGGTGGCGGAATGAAAACAGTAGGCTCCACTGTAAAAAGGTATTCAATATCATACCATGCCTGGAGCAATACGCTCAGTATTCCGTAGTCTTTCTTCCCCGGAGGTGCCGCTATCCTTACTGCGACTTCTTTCTGAAACATGCCAACGGCTTCATTAACCTGGTCGTGATTTTCGAGCACGCGAAACAAAATCTGGCTCGAAATATTGTATGGGAAATTACCGATAACTGAAAACTGACCACTAAAAAGGCTTGCAAAATCCATCTTCAATAAATCAGCTTCAATCAAACCTTCACCCAATTGAGGATAATTGATGCGCAGAAATGCCGCCGACTCGCGGTCAATTTCAACGGCAACAAATTTCTCGAAATTCTGTTTCAGCAGGTATTTGGTGAGTACACCGGTTCCTGGCCCGACTTCGAGCACTTGCTTTGCTGAAGGCGACAGACTATCAGCAATCCGGGCAGCTATGCTTTCATCTTTCAGAAAATGCTGACCGAGATGTTTTTTGGCTCTTACTTCGTACAATGGGGAGGGGTTTTGAGGGGTTTAAAGGGTTTGAAGGGTTTGAAGGATTTGAAGGGTTTCTGGTTTCTGGTTTCAAGTTTCAGTTTTTAAGAATATAAGGTTCAATGTGCAAAGGTTCAAAAGTTCGGGAGGATTGAGCATTTTGGATTTGCCCTTGGAATTTGGAATTTGGATCTTGGGACTTTGCACTTGGACTTTGGATCATGGTATTTTGGACCTTGGTATTTGGATCTTGGAACTTGGAACTTGGAACTTGAGTCTTTGTCGCCCTGTCGCCCCTCGCCTTGTCGCCCCTCATGAAATTGAAGCGGTTTTTGGAATTTGGATCTTGGAATTTGGATCTTGGAATTTGGATCTTGGAATTTGGAACTTGGGTCTTAATTAACAGGATCATTCCTCAACGCCCTGAATTGCTTACGTGCTTCAACCACATAAAGGCTTCCCGGATATTGCGTGAGTATGCTTTCGTACAGTTTCATGGCTTTGCTTTTATCATTCAGTTGATTTTCATACAAACCAGCCAGATAAAAAGTTGCGTCGTCGGCAAGCAGGTCGTAAGGGTATTTCTCGATAATTTCAGTGTAGTATTTTGCGGCTTCGGAAAAGTTTCCGTTTTTCGAATTGATTTCCGCTTTTTTAAACAATACATTATCCACTATCGAATGCATCGGGAATTTCAGACTGATCGAATCAAGCATGGCAAGTGCTTCCATGTCGCGGTTGCGGAATTCAAGCAGGTCGGCATTGCCATACATACACAGTGGGTCTGTCAGGCTGTCTTCTTCAATATTATCGCTGATCATAAGCGAAAGTTCCAGCGCATCGTTGGCAATAAGTTTCGATGTAGCAGCTTTAAGTATATCAAGTTGTGCCCTGGCCCAATCGAATTCGCAAATGTAAAATGAAAGTTTCGCGTTTCGGAATTTTGCTTCATGCCCTAAAGGCTCATTTTTAAAACTTTTCTCAACCTGCGAATATAGTAAGGTTGATTCCCATTGTTCGTCAGAGAAAAGATAAATGTCAGCCAGTTCGAGTTTGCATTGGGCCTGGTCGGATAGTGTTATCTTCGGAATATTGATGGCTTCCAGGAGGAGTTCAGTCGATTGTTCAATCTCGCCAAGATAGAAAGCCTGGAGATGAGCAAGATTGAGAATGAGTGGAATAGTAAACGGGTTTTTCCCTAATTCGTCGAGCAATAAGGCATATTCCTGCCTCATGAGCACAAGTTTGGTTTTATCCGGGGAAAATGAATTTTTGTATTGCCTGAATTCCGTGTTGATAAGTTCAATCCGGCTGCGCATCACCAGTTCACTGTTGGCATTTTTCTTAATGATATATTTATACCCGTCCATTGCGGCATCAAGGCTTTCGTTATTGACACAAAGTGCTGCGAGGTCAAAAACGCGCTGTCCGCTTTCGCCGTATCTTTTATCCAGTGCTTTTGCCTGTATAAGCGCAAAAGGAAAATCTTTTTGCTGAATGGAATGCCAGAGCAAAAGCTCATTGTACAATATTTCGTCAGGATTTTGTTGTGTCTTTTTTAACAAAACTGAACGGTACATATCATTTTTCGAATTATCGACATCATCGCTGAGCCATGCCTGAAGCCGGTTTTGAACCATGCTCATCTGCTGCGGATTCGTTGTGAGCAGATTCAGGTATTCGTCAATCATCAGTTCTGTGCTGCCCAGGGCTTCATAGGTATATGCCAGTTCAAATGCGAAGGCGGAGGGATCTTTAAGCAGTTCGCGGCCACGCAGATACGTGCGTACCATATACTCCGTTTCTCTCCGGTTACTGAAAGCATAAGTAAGATTATAAATCTGCATTTTATCTGCCTGAAGGTCTTTCAGGCAGTTTTCATACATCTTACGGCCTTTGGCAATATCACCCTGCATTATATTCAGGTAACCCAGGTCAACCTGGTAGCGCGGATCGTAAGGATTCAGTTTTTGCTGCTTTTTAATGGCTTTTTCGGCCTTGTCAAATTCCTTCAGTTCAAAAAGCGTATTGATATAATACAGGTAATTAAACTGGCTTGGATTCCTGTTGAAAAGCGGTTCGAAAGTTGCCAACGCTTTATCCAGTTCCCGGTTATTATAGTACTGAGCACCAAGTTGTTCCTCCGTTTGCTGAGCCACAAGCCGTCCAGGGCAAACTGCTATGAGTAAACCTGTTAGTACCAGCAAAAGGAAGTTGTTCAACTTCATGTGTTTAATTATTGGATTGATGCAGTTGTGCGAGCTGAGCGGGATTTGCAATATAGCTGAGCGGGATTTTCAATCCCGCTCCACAGAGTTCGGGATTTATAATCCCGATTAATTACTATGGGGTTTGATGTCCATAATCCCATTTAATTAACAAACAAATTTGAAATTTGTAATCCACACTTCATAAAATTTGAGTTTGGAATTAAAAATCCCGACTATTTAATCCATTCAAATCCAGTGTAAGGAACCAACGCTTTCGGGATCCTGATTCCTTCGGGTGTCTGGTTGTTTTCGAGCAAAGCGGCAACAATACGTGGCAATGCCAGTGCGCTCCCATTTAATGTATGAGCGAGGCGTGTTTTCCCGGTACTGTCTTTAAAGCGTAGTTTCATCCGGTTCGCCTGGAACGATTCGAAGTTTGAAACTGAACTGACTTCGAGCCAGCGTTTTTGTGCTGCCGAAAATACTTCAAAATCATAGGTAAGCGCGGAGGTAAAACTCATGTCGCCGCCACAAAGACGCAGCACGCGGAACGGTAATTCGAGTTTGCGTACAAGACCGGCAACATGTTCGCGCATTTCTTCAAGTGCAGCATAACTGTTGTCAGGATGCTGAA
>CAZOXJ010000068.1:11794-18595 GCA_964583325.1 uncultured Lentimicrobiaceae bacterium | reverse complement strand
ACTAATTTCCCTTCAGTAATAAGCTTGTTGCGGGTATCAGGTAATCCGGCAGCTATCCTGAAATTGGTAATCATCGGGTTACTCAATCGCCAAAGTTCAAAGCGCATCTGGTTGCATTGAAAACCTGGCTTGAATACTTTAGGTAAATCTAAAATCTTATTTTGATCAAGATAAACTCGCAGCCTGGTTTTTTGAACCCAAAATGAAAGATGGTACTTCTTACCAATTTCCATTATTGCATCATTCTTGGCTCCTTCGATGGTGTACCCTGTTTCGTCGTAAGCACCATAAGAGCTGCGGTAACCAAAAGTCATTTTGATACCCCCTTTTAAGCCTGGTGCTGATCCACCTTCCGTTAAATCTTTTGGGTTTTTTGCACTATAGAGATAAAATCCAAATTCCGATGCATATACTCCCTCATCTTCTGTAGAAGCTATTATGTCATACTCAATGGTATAATTTTCTGGCAAGTCAAGCCTTTCATCAATATAGATACAACCCGGTCCTCTCATTTTAAACCAGTTGCCCGGAAAAAAATTAGTGGTAACTATTTCGCCCGTAGAGTTGGTATTCCAGTTTGGGGGAAAATCACCCACAGCTGTTTCTGTGAAATCATCGAAGAAAATAACTTTTGCTCCCGGAACAAAGTCGAATTTTGAATAGGACTGAAAGCTGGGTTGCGATGTTTTTACCGTATCAGTTTGGTTTTCAGAAGGCTCGGATTGTATATCCGGTGCCGATTTCTGCGTATCAGTGGTTTCAAATGTTGGTGAACTCGACTGCGTCAGAAAAAGATTTTTCACACCACTTTCGACAGCATTGAGACTAATAACAATACTTTGGTCAACCACGGAATTGGCCTTATTATTTGCCAGGTTTTTGGCATTCTGTTCACCATCAATTTTTGCGTTGACTACTGTTGATGAAGCAATCATAACTGCAATTAATCCAAAGTATAAAATCAATTTTTTCATATGCATATTTTTTTTCGTGATAGTTTGTACTATTGAATGCAAATATCTAACTATATTAGTAGGTTCGATATCGTGTAAAAACAGGATATTTGTGTAAGATGTTCAAAATCAAAAAAAAGGGAAATGAGAGGTTAAAGGTTTTATGTTGATCTTATTTTATCCGGCCCAACTGATAATGCTCACTTGTGAATTTCTTATTCAAGAGGTGCAGAATGCGGCCCCCTTTTACAGCTTCGAACCAGGCACTGAAATCGGATACTTTTCCATTTTGATCCGTTGTTGATACATCCCAGGTATTTACCACATATTTGCCAGTTTCTTTTTCTTTCTGATACCCGGCACTGGAAACAGATTTTACATCCGTGTTATAAGCGGTAGAGTTCACAAACATGTATTTCAGGTTCGAAACCACGATATTCATCCCTGCATAATTACCTGATTGCACATAATAGTATTGCGTAAATGAGCCACTGCCTTCCTGCCAGGTGCCAATTAAATCGTTTGCACCGAGCGCAAATTTGTTGTAACCATACATATTTTGTATAGCTTCGATGGTGGGAAACTTTTGCTGAAATTCGGCTGATGAATTTGATATAACTTCATAACCATATGCCACCCCATTAACTGTTTGAACCAGGAAGCTTACAAATTTATTTTCCCCTGATGCTTTAACTGTAACATCAGCCTGCAGATAATAGTAAGGAAAACTCGCAGCGCTGTAATTGTGTGAATATAATGTATTTACAACATACCGGCCACCCGAAAACAAGCTCCAGCAGTTATTAGGTATGTCCAACCGCAATTCGTCGGTAAGAGCCACGCCATAATGAAATAAAACGGTTGTGCCGGCAGTACTTATTTCAACAAAGTCATCTTTTGGTGTAGCCTTCCAGCCATCATCAAAATTGGTGATAAAATAGGTATATCCTGTAAAAACACCAGGTACTTCGGGAACGATAGTTTCTGCAGGTTCATCTTTTTTACACGACGCTACTAAAAAAGAGGTCAGAAACACGATTGCAATAAATTTAACGGCTAAAAAAGTTGTTCTCATGGTGCACAGATTTATTGGTTAATGGAATTGATAGTTTTTTTTTATCGGACTACTCCCATTCCTGTCTGCCCGCTGCCTGACGAACAAACCTTCTTTTCATTTTACTTTACCCAACTGATAATGTTCGCTGCTGTATTTTTTATTCAATAAATGCAAAATCCGGCCACCCTTGGTAGCTTCGAACCAGGAAGAGAAGTTGGAAATTTTTCCGTTTTGATCTGTAGTTGAAACTTCCCAATCACTCACTGTGTATGAACCGGTTTCCTTTTCGGATGCGTACATATTATTATTTACAGCTTTTACTTCAGTTTTATAAGCACTGCCATTTACAAACAGGTATTTGAGATTGGAAACCGTTATATTCATGCCGGCATAATTCCCTGACGAAACATAATAATATTGCGTAAATGCACCGGCACCTTCCTGCCAGGTTCCAATCAAATCGTTTTTGCCAATTGCAAAACGATTATATCCTGACATGTTTTCAATATTATCCATGGTTGGAAACTGTTGTTGAAATTCATTTCGGGTTGGAGTTATTATTTCATAACAATAGGCCACCCCGTTTTTGGGGATGATACGAAAACTCACAAAAACAGTTTTACCGCTTGCCTTTTCTGTTGCATCAGCCTGTATGAAATAATAAGGAAAGTCCTTTGCTACGCTGTAAACCGTTGGATAAAGATTTTCAATGTTGTATTTGGGTGCAGCAAGCTGGTTCCAGCAGGTGTTGGTAATGTCCATCCGTATTTCATCGGTCATTGTAATTCCAAAATGCAGCAATACAAGGGTGCTCCCTTTTGATACTTCCACCCAATCCTCTTTTATTGCTGCATTCCACCCATCGTCAAAATTGCTGGTGGAATATGAGTAGCCATTAAATGCAGGACTCTGAGAAGCATTTGTTTCAGAATTATTGACATCAGAAGATGTATTATTGGAATTCGGTTTTATTAAATCAATCGATGCTATCAGGTCCTCCAAAGCGGGCATATAATCCTCGCTGTTGGCAAGGAAAACAATACTAAATGTTTTACCATAACCAGCAATGGTAGTAAGCAGGGCCATTGCATTTTTGTTGTTAAACGAAAAATCCCCGCCCCCACTTTTTATTTGCCAGCCATCAGCTTTCGTTACCTCATTTACCCGGGGTGATTCGGAAATATTGTAAGTTGATGCAATCAAATCCTGCCATTCGCTTTCAAAATCCTGATCAATGTTTGCTTTGCTCTCAACACTTTTATATATAGATATCCGGCACCAGCTGTTTTTTGTATTATCTACCTTACTATAACCTATTACATTTTCCATCACTTCTTTTTCCCATCCGTTGGGTGGAGTGAATGTAATCAGGTCGAAGGTTTCTTTCTGGGCAAATGCGGTCGCCAATGAAATGCTGAAAAGAAAGAAGAAGAAGGATATTTTTTTCATGATGCTATTTTCTTGAATGAATGAAATCTTGTTTCCGTCAACTGGATTACGCTGGAAAGGACATGTCGAAAAGAATATTTATTTTCTAGTAGTGTTACTGTTTACCAGGCTGAGAATTCATAATTTCTTCAGTTGTTGCTATCAATTCTTCGGTTATTACTTTTCCAATACTGATAACTGCGGGAGAAGGACTGATATCCACACCCGAATTGACGCCCATTTTTGCAATAATTTTAATGTCTCCTTTATCCGTAAAAACCCCATCAATTCCTGCATCTCCTCTTAAACCTAAATCTGAAATACTTCCGTCACTCCATTCAATAAAACCCTGGCCTTTAATTCCAACCCCGGCTCCTCCAAATTCAACAATTTCTCCAACCAATACGGGTACAATATCATTTTTCAAATCAAGTGACATGCCTACACCGAAAGCAAGTGTTGATGATCTTTTGGAAAAATCACGCTCAAAACTTAATACAAGGTCCGCCGCTTCAAGTTCAATTTCCAGCTTACTGCAATCGCCGGTCATCTTTACAATGGAAACCTTGAACCGGAAACTTATGGGACAATACGCATCTGGTATTTCGGCATCTTTAGCCGGAGAAGTTCCTTTGGAATTATCATCGCAGGGTTGTACGAAAACAGATTTCGCTATCATTGGGCCTACCGCGGCCATTGCGTTTTTGTAGTAAAGCATTTCCCTGGAACTTTTTGGTATTGGCATCAACTGGCTCCAATACATCGTTTCTATTCGGGAAAGCCGAATTGATTCCCCAAACCGTGTATTAAAAGCAGTGTTTAAGCCAGCCATACTAATCAGGTATTCATTGTTGGCTAAATTAATTTCCCTACACCGCTGCTGAGAAAAATCACCTTTACCCTCTCCTGAAAGCACAGAATATTTTTTATTGATTTGTTGAAGCATTACGGATCGTTTTTCTTCAATCTCTTTTTTATTGTTTGTGTAATTTTTTTCAAAAAATGCCTGCATCTCTATTTGTAAGGTAGTTACCTGGTCCATGTATACCTTATAAAGTTTTTCAGCCTTATTATGCATGGGACCCTTTGACCAAATAGTGGAAGTGTTTTTATTATTTAGTGCTTGCTGGGTTTCTTTTTGATAATTAGCAGCGGCTGCTTCCAAACCTGCGTTGATTTTGCTGGATATTTTTTTCATTGCATCGTTCCATTGATCCCATTCTGCTTCACTGATGGCTGCATCGTTCACATTCTGGCACTGGATCGGGGGCATAAAATCTTTTGCGTTGATGTATTCAGCATCGGTAGGTCTGTACCGGTTAAGAATATTGTTATAATCAAGCCTTATACCTTTACGCCCTGCATAATCATCTATACTTGTGTTATAAGCTCCCTTTAAACTTTTTTCAATAAAACGAACAGCCTCGCCATTCTTTCCTTCTTTATCAGCAATAACAGCCCGTGTAGCATTTGCCTGAGGATGGTACGCAAAAATCCGAATACAGGAATCAAGCATTGCTTTGCTGCTGTTTATTTCGCCCATTTCAAATAAGGCTTGTCCAAGATTGTTTAATACGGTACTGTTGTTGGGTAAATTGTCCTTTAGGTATCGAAGTAACGGCAAGGAACGGGCCGCTGCATCACTAAGGTTCAGGATGCCGGTAAAATTGCTGAGAATATAATTGGATTCGGGCTTTAAAGCAGCCGCTTTGGCTAAGCACCACAAAGCTTCATTAACCGCACCTTTATAATGAAGCATCACACCAACATCAGCAAGGTCAACCGGATTGTCTTTCAGCTTTGCATACAGCAATTGCGTATTCTTTTGCTGCTGCTGGGTTAGGTTTTTTTCGATATCAACTAATAACTGGTTTAGATAATAAGGAAGTGTAACATTATTGAGTTGAATGGAAAGTGCTTTTACAATAATTTTTTTGTCGGTAACTTTCTGATGGAACCCTATCGTTTTTATTTCGCTTACTGGTGTTGTCTTAAAACCAGGAGTGGGCTCATTTTTATAGATATTAAAACCGGTTTGTTTATTACCTTGTGCAGTGTTAGCGACTGGTGTAGAAGGGGCGGTATTCTTTTTTTGAGGTATTGTATTTTCCGGTTCTTTCCCCAGCATACTTTTTAGTTCTGTAAAATCAACCGCTTTCATTACATCAGCCATGGCCTTCCCTGTTATATTATACTGATGATCTCCATTAATTCGAACTGTAAAAAACTGCGGTGATGAGCGGGCTAGCTTTTTGTTGAAATACCCCGGGTTTGGTTGGATGAGCACCCGCCCGAAAGGATCGTCATCGGTAGTAAACAGGTAGGATAAATGATCATTCGGATCATCCTTTACAATTGAAGGTTGATTCAATTCATCAGTAGGCAATTTTAATTGTATTTCAATCTTATCCAGTGCTTTCTTAAACTGTTCCTCTGTTTCAATAATATACTTTTCAGTGTTTCCTTTTATGTACTCGTAATCCATTCTTATATAATATTCTAGTTTTTTAGAATCATTTTTATACTCAAGCTCTTTTCTTGCTTTCTCCTCCTCATTGCTTTTTAAGGTTTCTTTTAAACTTGTCAGCGTTTCGGCTAAGCCTTTCAATAGATAACGTTTCTGTTTTTCTAAAAAGGATTGTTTACTAACATAAGCATAGGGCAGTTTACCATCATAAGTAATTAACCAGACAGTACTTTTGCCAGACATCCACATACCCAGGTTAACATCTATTTCTTTAAAATACCAGTATCCATCTTTTTCAACCGGCATATCGGCCATCTCGTGGAATCCTTTACCTGAAAAATGAGCATTGGGACCTATGGTATCATATATTTCTGCGTCAAAGTCATTGGCTATGATTTGAAAATTGGTTGATGTTTCGTGGGCTGTTTTTATAATGTTGCCTTCGCAGAAATAAGGTAAAAATTTAATATCATATTGGTACCTGTTAGCTGGTTCATTGGGGTATGACCTGCCATAGCCACCGCCATCAAGTGCCTCCAATCCCATTGGCGTGTACTTTGATTTTATCATTGCCCTTAGCTGTGCCACTATTATTTTTTCTTTCGCAAGGTCTGCCGCAGTTACACCGGTTACACTTGCACTGCCTTTCATCCCTTCTTTCCAGGTGCCGGGAGTTTCAATCAGTAATTCTTTATCGCAGTCTTGTGCTGATACTGATATAACAATGAATACCAGACTTATAAAAAGAAGAATTATGTTTTTCATAAAAATCAACTAACGTTGAGTACAAATATCTAACTATATTAATATATCGAACATCATGTAAAAACATGATATTTATATTAAATGATCAAAATCATGGAAAAAGGGGATACAACAAAGAGCCCTCAGTTTTT
>CAZOXJ010000068.1:8775-11694 GCA_964583325.1 uncultured Lentimicrobiaceae bacterium | reverse complement strand
GCAAATTTATTATAGCTGGCCATTCGTTTGAGTGGCTCCCAGGTTTCGAAAGTGGTGTAATACTCTAATTTAGACTGGTCAACATTAAAATTTTTGATAAAACTGGCTTTGTCGGGACAAATAAATTCGATCCAGCCGCTTTTACCACGTTTAAACAGGACGACAAAAACACTTTTCCCTGAACTGTTTTCAGTTACATCTCCTGAGATTATTTGCGGTTCTTCCGGATCGAGGGTGTTGTTAAACACAAAGTAATTTTCAAGGTTGCTGTATCTTGGGGCGACTAAAGCATTCCAACCCGTTTTTGAAGCAATGTCCCTGTCGGTAATGTATTCATCCGTTGCCCTGTTCGGGTAGTGTATTAAAACTTTTAAAGATCCTTTTGTAACTTCTACCCAATCTGCCTTTTGGATGGAAACCCACCCATCATCAAAATTTGTTGTGCTGAATGCATAACTGCCTGAATTGTTTGATGGGTTTTCGGGTTTGTTTGTATTTGTAACTGGTCCGCTGTTTGCATCTGTTGACTGCATGCTCCCCGGCTTGGAAAGTACAATTGAGCTTATAAAATTCTGTATATCTGCGCTATACAGATCACTATTAGTCGTGGCAGTAATGCTTACCACTTTGCCGTAACCACTAAAAGTTGTGAGTATTGCCGTAGCAGGTTTCGTATTGAAAGTGAATTTTACTCCTCCGCTTTTTATTTTCCAGTCGTCATCACCAGGAATTTCCGTTACCCGCGGCGAATCGGTAATTTTATAAGGAATAGCAATTAGTTCCTTCCAATCATTTTCAAAATCCAGTTGAATGCTGCCTTTGCTTTCAGCGCTTTTGTAAATACCAATCTGGCACCAGCTTCCGGTTGATTTATCAGTAATTGTATAGCCGACTACTGTCGGTTTCGCATTTTTGGTCCAGCCCTTTGGTGGAATATAAGTGATTAGATCAAATGATTCCTTTGTTTGCGCTTTTCCGCCTATTGTAAAAAACTGAATGAATACAACTAGTAATAAAAATCTCATGGTTCTTTTTTATACGATTCTATAAATATCTTCTCAACACAAATTAGAGCAGATCAGGTTATTCCTTTGTAATCTTCACATTGCTGATATAGACATTTACATTTTCAGCTTCGGTGGTGTTATTTTTCCAGTAAACCGTTTTAAACTTTGTTCCTGCGGGCAGGTTGCAACTGATGCATGGCTTTCCGTAAGTCATCTTAAAATCGCCTGAAACCGCTGCTTCTTCACCATTGATAAACAAGGTCAATTCGCCGCCTTTCAATTTTAACTCAACATGCACTTTGTTTTTCTTATTGGTAAATTCACGTAAAGAATAGGTATAAAACATTCCTTCTGAAAAATTATCCTTATTTACCGATGGCCTGGAATGAATATCAATTTTAGCTGCGCCTGAATAATTGTTATTATCAAAATCGCCTTCGTAACCCGAAGTTATGGTTAACTCAATAGTTGTCCCGTCACCATTCTTATCTTCCATCCCATCAGTTCTCAAAGGATAAGAACTGAGATAAAGCACAACTGAACCTCCTGTGCGGGTTGAGAAATCACCGGTTGCAACATCATATTCCAGTGTAAAGTTCTCAGGAAGTGGTTTTTTCATTTTGGTTGATGACAGATTATTGTTATAACCCAGTTTAACCCATTTACCCGGAATATTTTTTAAAGAAATTACTTCAGAATATTTTCCAGTGGATGAAAAGAACCAGCCTGCAGGTTTGCTGCCATCCGGATTTCCGGAAAAGTCATCCATAAAATAGACATTTGCTGGCAGAGAAGCCTGTGAAGTTGCTGCCGGTTTTTGTCCGGTACTTATTTTTCTATAAGCGTCCAACCTGGCATTCATCTGCTCTTCGTTGGCAGGTTTATAGGGTTTGCCTTTCACTTTTTCGGGATCGAAAAAATAATTGTATGCATAATCATAATTGAAATTTTCAGTTACTGACTTGTACATTTCATATTCCTGGTTGCCGTCTTCTTTTGTTTTATAAGGAAAACTAATAGCAATCCATTGTGGCTGATCCGAAAAACATTTTTCAATGACTCCCGGCTCTAATTTGTAAACGGGATAATAATGTTTCAGTTTCGCAGCCATTGCATCAATTTTAAATGGATCAACGTCACCATAAAAATCGTGAGCAGTGGGCTGCATATCTCTTAAAATGGCCTGATCCTGCAGATTATCCTGATATTTCTCCCTCAATTGTTTTACTGTGTTTCTGTAACGCGCATCAGAATTCTCCAAATAAATTAAAAGCACTTTATCCCTTGTTTTCTGATCCTCCCATTGGTTGTTGATTCTTTCTTTTTCTTTTTGAAGTTCATTATCAAATGCTTTTTCTGCCAGTTGCAGGTATTCGCCGATGCTTACCTCAACTACCGGAAGTTTATTGCCAGGCGCTAAAAAAACGGTTTGTTTCTCATTGATACGGGTAATATAGTTGTACACATTCGGATTTATCCGCGGATCAATCTTATCATCTTCTTTCAAATCATCACCCGTAACAAATCCATCTGCCGGCCAGGAAAAAATATAATGATCGGGAGTGTTAATAAAGGATATCGGGTAACTGCCGGGAATCATATTTACACTTACATCAAAGCGGTTATATTCTTCACTCACAGGTTTAAAATGACCTTTGGCATCGAGATACTCAGGTGAATAGCTTACATTCCAAACCCTGAAATCGATTCCGTACTGATGAGGATTAAAATCATTTTCACTGGCATACAGCCTGGTTTTATACGTTCCGATTCCAGCCACAGGAGTATAGCTTTTTTGCATCCACTCAATAATTTTGTGCATGTTTTCCTGCTGCCTGATGGAAAAAGTCCGACCCCTGGCCTCAAAAAGTTTAGGTTTATCGGCAGAAGTTAAAATCTTCTGCCAGCCGAT
>CAZOXJ010000068.1:0-8675 GCA_964583325.1 uncultured Lentimicrobiaceae bacterium | reverse complement strand
TGGCCTCAAAAAGTTTAGGTTTATCGGCAGAAGTTAAAATCTTCTGCCAGCCGATTAAGCTGTCTTCAATGCGTTGTTCCCTGGTTGCCTGGGAGAATGCAATTGTTGTACTCATCGCTAATACTGCCAACAGAAATATAGTTTTTATCATACTAAAGATTTAAAGATGCAAATATCGTTTCAATATAAACTATCTGGTATCGTGTAAAAACATGATTATGCTCTAATAAGTTCAATTTAAAAAGAATGATTCGAAATGGATCATTCATTGGCGGACTCTCATATTCCCGCTTGGGACTCACCAACACATGCATAGCGAGCTGTTCATACCACAAAAGCTATTTACTAAAGTGAAGTCTGATTAAGGAATCAATACAGCATAACCTTCATTTTTCATATTGCATAAAGCGATTAAGTTAAAGTTTAGATACAATCCTTTTGTTGAGTTTTGGCATTTAAATGTGGAGAGGAATTTTCCAACCGGGTAAGTTCGGAACAGGAGTATTTTTCATAGCTGTTTAAGCTTCGCCAACAGTTAAACAATATCCGCTGAAGATTTTTTGTTTTGCGTGTGCCTTTGCCCAAACAGCAGTAAACAATAAAATAAAACTAAGAATGTCCATTTTCATATTCAGATGTTTACCTGTTTAGATGTAAATATCTAACTATATTTGTCGGTTCAATATCATGTAAAACAGGATATTCGCATAAGAATCTCAAAATCATGGAAAAAGAGGATGCCTTGAGATTCAGTTTTACCCGTAATTTGTATAACAGTAAAAATGCCATCAATCATATGCGAAAAATCAGCATAACATTTTTCTTTCTATTTTCTATAGTCATGGTTTCTGGTCAATCAATGAGTCTGGAAAGTATGATAAAGACTCTTGAAAAAGCTAAAGAAGATACCAATAAGGTTATTTTACTTCTTGATATTGAAAGAAAATACTTTACCAGTGATCTGGACTCAGCATTGTATTATAATAAAATGTGCGAAAAGCTGATCTTTAAAATAAATGCGCAAGAATATAAGCACAAGTGCTATCACGATTTCGTTAAGATATATCATGCCCGGGCAGATTACAAAAACGCGCTTGATTATTCTTTAAAATCAATACAAGTTGCAAAACAAAACAAAAACAGGTTTCAGGAAGCTGCTTCATGCAGGGCTATCTTTAATGTATACCATAATTTAAAGATGAACGACTCTGCTGTTAAATATGCAATGTATTCAATTAAACTTACTACTGAAATTGGCGACACATCAAATATAGCTACCAATTACGGGAATCTCTCCTGGCTTTATATGGATCTGAACCAATATAATAAAGCCATTGATTATGGGCTTAAAGGGGTTGAAGCTGGCGAACATTATGCTGACACGGTTGGATTACTGATATCAATAAATAACCTGGCATTGTGCTACCTGAGAATAAATAAAAACGAGCAAGCCATTGAGTTGCTGAAAAAGCAACTGGAAATTGGCAAACGAATTAACAGGGTACGTTCAATACGAAATGCGCTCATAAATCTGGCATCAGCTTATTATAATATCGGAGATAACAAAGGGCTTAGCGAAAGCACAGCAGCCTTGAACGAATTTAACAGCAAGGATGCAAACCTCGACAATAAGAATATTTGTATGCAAAACATCACCAATGCATATAATTATTTGTACCTGAGAAATTTCGCTTTGGCAGAGGCTGAATTGCTGAATGGGATCAAGATTGCAGAAAAGGATTCTTTAGATGCTCAGCTTCTTATCTTGTACCAGACCATGACAATTGTAAAATATGCACAACATGATTTTGTGTCAGGTAATTTGTACCAGTTAAAATGGGATGATTTAACCGAAGCCGCCCAGGAACAGGAATTGTCAGAGTACGCAATTGAACTGGAAACAAAATATGAAACGGAGAAGAAGTCAGCAAAAATCCTTTTACAGGATGCTCAGCTGAGAGAAAAAACGGTACTCAATTATTTGTTGGTAGGAGCTGGTATTGGCCTGCTCATTATTTTATTTCTGGCCTACCGCACCTACCAGCAAAAACGAAAACTACAGCAGCAACGTATTGCCGAATTGGAAGCAGAAAAGCAATTAACAGCCACCGAAGCCGTGCTGAAAGGCGAAGAACAGGAGCGCACCCGGATTGCAAAAGACCTTCATGATGGATTAGGAGGGATTCTGAGTGGAATTAAATACTCATTTACAACCATGAAAGAAAATTTAGTTATGACGCCTGAAAACCAACAGGCTTTCGAACGCAGTATGGATATGCTGGACAGTTCAATCCGCGAAATGCGCCGGGTGGCACATAATATGATGCCCGAGGCTTTAGTCCGGTTTGGTTTGGATACAGCTCTTACTGATTTTTGCAACGAAATAAATCAGAGCGGAGCGTTGAAAATAATCTATCAATCAATAGGAATGGAAGGCATAGCAATAGATCAAACAACATCTATTACAATATATCGTATTGTGCAGGAACTGATAAACAACACGATGAAACATTCCGGAGCCACTTCAGCGATCGTACAGCTTACGAAATCGAATGACCAACTTTCACTTACCGTTGAGGATGACGGTAAAGGATTTGACACTAAAATCCTTAAAACAAACAAGGGAATCGGATGGGTTAACATCCAAAACCGGGTTGAGTTCCTGAAAGGTAAACTTGATATCAATTCAAAAGAAGGAGAAGGAACGTCCGTTCATATTGAACTGTACAATTAAATTAATACATATTAAAATGGCGATCAAAGTTTTTATTACCGACGATCATTACATGGTTATTGAGGGCATTCGCTCAATGCTTCTTCTGGAGAAGAACATTGAATGGATGGGACACGCAATGACTGCTGCATCGTGTATGGCATTTTTATATAATCAACAACCGGATGTTCTGCTTTTGGATATAAACCTGCCTGATAAAAGCGGAATTGATTTATGTAAAGAAATAAAAGAAAAATATCCTGATATATCTATTTTGGGGCTCAGCTCCTTCAATCAGCAAAGCTACATTCAAAAGATGATTCAGAACGGAGCCTCAGGGTATGTTCTTAAAAATGCATCGGGTGACGAAATCAGAAGGGCAATAGAAGTTGCCATGCAAGGCGACACTTTTTTAAGCAGCGAAGCCATGGTAACCATGCGCGAAAACAGGGACGCTGAAGTACCAGTTATTACACGAAGAGAAAAAGAAGTGCTCAGGTTAATTGCCGAAGGGCTGACAAACAAAGAAATGGCCGGAAAACTTTTTATCAGCACAACAACCGTTGACTCCCACCGCAATAGCCTGCTTTCGAAATTTAATGTAAAAAATACGGCAAACCTTGTCCGTATGGCTGCTCAATATAATTTAATATGATCAGCCAAACATGTTTGTAGTGTACAGATTTACCAGATAAAAAACATTACCACACCACATACCGCTACAAAAGCACCCAGTATTTCGCGGCCGGTTACTCTCTCTTTGTTAATAAGTACAGCCGGAGGAATAATAAGCACAGGTACCAGCGACATAATGGTTTGAGCAATTCCCGCGCTTGTATTCTGAACCGCTATCAATGAAAACGACACACCCAGGAACGGGCCGAATATTGATCCGACTACCAGCCATTTCATAGCTGTTTTATCGCGGAAGGACGCAGGTAATTCTTTGTATTTCCCTAAAGCAAAAAACAAAATTGCGAAGCCGATAAATCCGGAAATCACCCTGATTTGTGAGGAAGAAAATGAATCATAATCTCTCATTCCATATTTACTGAGCACCAGTCCAACTCCTTGTCCGGCAGCAGCAACAATACCCAACAATATTCCACTCAGAGGGTACGACATGGCATACGAACCTTTCGACTTGACAGTGCCGGTAGTTGTGCCTGCGGTTCGGGTAAAAATAACGAGGGCAATTCCAGCCAGGGTTATAAACATAGCTGCCAGGCTCATCGGGCTCATCACTTCACCAATTATTATCCAGGCAGCCAAAGCAGCGAAAACGGGCGCCAGGGTCATCATTAGCATGGATACTCTGGCACCTATAATTGTGAACGCTTTAAAAAGTGCGAAATCGCCAATAATAAAACCTACAACTCCCGACAGAGCCAGCCAGGTAATATTATGCATACTGGCATCAAGCGGTAAAAACATCCCCCTGTAGAAATATGAAAATACCGATAATAAAACAGAAGCAAGTCCCAATCGCAACAAGTTAAGATGCATTGAACCAATACGTTTGCTCGCCGTTTCGAAAGATAAGGCCGTGATAGTCCAGAAAACGGTGGTAAGCAAAGCCGCAAATTCGCCTAAATGTGAAGACATATACCTATTTATATATAGCGGGCAAAAGTAGTTAATTGCTGATTCGGAAAACCACACAGAAAATGTTTTGTGCAAGATGTCGGAAAATATATTTTTAGCTGCGTACCTTTGCATCGGATTTCGAAAAACCTGATTTCGCCAACAACTTAAATAAATTCACGTATTAATGCTCTTCAGCGACGAATATAAAACGATTACCCATTCAGCACAGGGATCATTTCGCGACAAGGGCAGTAAGTTTCTGTCATTTGCATTTCCGGCAGCAAGCGAACAGGAAGTGAAGCAACACCTCGAAACGCTGAAAAAGCAATACTTCGATGCAACACATCATTGTTATGCTTATGTGCTGGGCTTCGATAAATCGGCATACCGCATAAACGACGACGGTGAACCATCAGGAACTGCCGGAAGGCCAATTTACGGTCAGATACTTTCAAATGACCTGACCAATATTTTAATAGTAGTAATCCGTTATTACGGGGGAACAAAACTTGGGGTTCCGGGTTTAATAAATGCATATAAAACGTCAGCAGCCGAAGCACTCAGAAATGTAACAGTTGTAACCCGGATTGTAAAGGAAATGTACCAGATCGAATACCCATATGAAGCGATGAATAATGTGATGAAAATAATCAAAGATGAAACTTTAGAAGTTATTAACAATGAGTTTGGCATGAAATGTGTTATCCGGCTCGCCATAAGGCATAGTGAAGCGGAACGGATTACAGGTAAATTTTCTAAGGTAAATCAATTAATTATTAATTACTTATCAATTTTTTAACAAATTTCATTGCAAACGAAATATTTTTTAATATATTCTGCCATATACAACGTTTTTTTTGAAATTCAAATACCATTTTAATTTTTTTTTAAACTTTGTTAGAGTGATTTTTGAACACTTTTTCGATTTAACCACCACACTCATCAGCTTTTTTTAATTATTTGCCAGATAACAGTCTGATTTCACGACCGATAACAACCAAGAACAAACATGCAACAGAAAGAAATGGAAGGAATTAAAGAACTTCACCAGGAAGTTTGGGAAAACTGCCTAAAAGTTATCCGCGACAACCTAAATTACCAAAGTTTTAAAACCTGGTTCTCTCCAATCAAACCTATCAAACTTGAAAACAGTATTCTTACTATACAAGTGCCGAGCCAATTCTTTTATGAATGGCTCGAAGAACATTATATCACGTTACTGAAAAAGACAATCCGTAACGAACTGGGGCCTAACGGTCGCCTTGAGTACAGCATTGTGATGGAAGGAACCTATACATCGGATCCTTACACCATTAAAATACCAACCAGCAACCGTAAAGCTACCTCTAATCCATCGGTACAGATGCCTATTGATTTAAATGCCGGAAAATCAAAGGAAATACCCAATCCTTTTGTGATTCCAGGCTTGAAAAAGATACAGGTTCAATCGCAGTTAAATGAGTCCTATTCATTTGATAATTTCATCGAAGGCGATTGCAACAGGCTGGCACGCTCAGCAGGGTATGCTGTGGCCTGCAATCCAGGGAAAACCGCATTTAACCCCTTATTTTTATATAGTGCTGTTGGCTTAGGGAAAACACACCTTGCCCAGGCAATAGGGTTACAGGTAAAAAATAATTTTCCGGAAAAAACGGTCTTATACGTTGCCACCGAACAATTCACACAACAGTTTATTGATGCAGTACGTAGTAATAACCAGAATGATTTCGTTCATTTTTACCAGATGATTGATGTTCTGATTATTGACGATATTCATTTCCTTTCTGGAAAAGAAAAAACCCAGGATGTTTTCTTTCACATTTTTAACCACCTGCATCAGAAAGGTAAACAACTAATACTCACCAGCGACAAACCGCCGGTTGAACTAAAAGGACTGGAGCCCAGACTTCTTTCGCGATTCAAATGGGGCCTTTCAGCAGATCTTCAGATACCTGATCTCGAAACAAGGATTGCAATTTTAAAGAAGAGGTTGTATAAAGATGGTATTGATATGCCATTCGAAGTGCTCGAATACCTCGCCTACAGCATAACAACCAATGTCCGCGAACTCGAAGGTGCGCTTATTTCGCTCATGGCTCAGTCGTCGCTTAATAAAAAAGCCATCACCATCGACCTTGCCAGGCAGATGATTGATAAGTTTGTTAAAAACACAGCCCGCGAAATATCAATCGATTTCATACAGAAAATTGTGTGCGATTATTTCGATATTCCTGTCGAAGCCATCAACTCCAAAACCCGCAAACGCGATATCGTGCAAGCCCGCCAACTGGCCATGTATTATTCGAAGAAACACACTAAGGCATCGCTGGCAACCATCGGACTGCATTGCGGCAATAAAGACCACGCAACTGTGCTTCATGCCTGCCGCACGGTGAATAACCTTATCGAAACCGACAAGCAATTCCGCACTTATGTGGAGGAAATTGAGAAAAGGATAAAGTTTTAGCGGATCATAAAACCGTCTATTACAAAGCCGAAAAGGAAGTTGTGCCGCACAGCTTCCTTTTTTGTTTAAAGGTATGATAAATAATTCCAGTTGTGATTTGACACCCGTATCTGTAAATAACTTTTCAAACCCTACCGGGAAAACTATTTTATTGATAAGATAAGCTTATTTTTGCAGTAAGCGATTCGCTCCAATAATTGTATTCGAAAAAAAATGCTTTTCAAAAAATGAAGATACTGATGGTATGTTTGGGTAATATTTGCCGTTCGCCAATGGCGGAAGGAATAATGCGTGCCTGGATTGAAAAACACAAGCTCGACGCCGAAGTTGATTCTGCCGGATTTGAGTCATTCCATACAGGCGATGCACCCGATTTCAGGGCTACCCGTGAAATGAAACACCATGGAATTGATATTTCGGGGCAAAGGTCGAGATTATTTAAAAAAACAGATTTCGATGAATTCGACCGTATTTATGTGATGGATAGTGTTAACTATAAAGATGTTAAATCAGTGGCGACCAGTCCTGACCATATGCTGAAAGTAGATTATATTTTAAATGTTACCCATCCGGGAAGCAATAAACCTGTTCCCGATCCTTATTATGGTGGTGAAGCTGGTTTTGCAAAAACATATCAATTGCTTGAGGCCGCTACTGAGCTCATTGCCTTAGAATTAAAGAACGGAGGAAAATAATGGACCAAAACCACGAACCAGGGAAAGAGGATATTCTAAAAGCTGCCAAACGTATACAACCATACCTCCACCGGACCCCTGTACTCACCTGCGGAATGATTGATGAGTTGGTTGGAGCCAGTATCTTTTTTAAATGCGAGAATTTTCAGAAAGCCGGCGCTTTTAAATCGCGTGGCGCCACCAATGCTGTGCTAAGCCTCGATCCATATGAAATAAAACAGGGAGTGGCAACACATTCGTCGGGGAATCATGCCGCTGCGCTTGCACGCGCCGCTATGCTGAAACATATTCCCGCTTACATAGTTATGCCCGAAAACTCGTCGAAAGTTAAAATTGCGGCGGTAAAAAGCTACGGCGGGCGAATAACCTTTTGTGCGCCTACCCTCGAAGCCCGCGAAGAAAAACTGAACGAGGTGTTGCGTGAAACCAACGCTTTTGAAATACATCCTTACAACAATTACACAATTATTGCAGGGCAGGCTACTGCTGCCCTCGAACTGATTGAAGATCAGCCCGGACTCGATTATATTGTAGCACCTGTGGGCGGTGGCGGATTACTGAGCGGAACAGCGCTTTCAGCACATTATTTTTCGCCTGGCACAAAAGTTATTGCAGCTGAGCCATCAGGTGCTGACGATGCTTATCAGTCGTTTTACCAGAAAAAAATGGTCCTTTCAATAAATCCCGATACAATAGCCGACGGGCTCAGGACTTCGTTAGGCAGCCTCACTTTCCCGATCATAAGGCATTATGTGTCAGACATAATAACGATAAATGATCATGCAACCATTGAAGCTATGAAACTGATTTGGGAACGGATGAAAATAATTGTTGAACCATCATCGGCCGTAACACTGGCCATGATTATAAAACACAAACACCGTTTTACGAAACAAAAAATCGGTATAATACTCTCCGGGGGCAATGTGGATCTGATGCATTTGCCCTGGTTGTAGGGGTTGGGGTTTAGGTGTTTCAGGTTTCTGGTCTCTGGTTTCTGGTTTCTGGTTTCTGGTTTCTGGTTTCTGGTCTCTGGTTTCTGGTTTCAAAACCCAAATTCCACATCTCACATCTCACATCCCACATCCCACATCCCACATCCAACATCCCACATCATCCATCATACACCATACATCACACATGAACAAAGGCAACCTATACCTTATTCCAACCCCGTTAGGCGAAACTGGCTTCGATGCCGGACTTCCGGCTT
>CAZOXJ010000067.1:0-18719 GCA_964583325.1 uncultured Lentimicrobiaceae bacterium | reverse complement strand
AAATTGACAATCAGCTATTAACTACCAACCTGTACCCGATATTATGTATATTTTCGATTTTTACATTTGGATCTGATCGAAGAAGTTTACGCAAGCGCGAAATAAAGACATCGAGGCTGCGGCTGGAAAAAAAATGATCATTTCCCCACACTTTATTAAGTATATCGTCGCGTTTTAGAATAGTACCCACATTGGAACAAAAATAGGCCAGCAGTTCCGCTTCCCGATGTGTAAGGGAATATGAGTGACTTTCATTTTTCAGAAGCTGCCCTGATTGCGAGAATGTATAATTCCCGATCCTGAAGAGCATTTCTTTCTGCATCCGCGACGAGTCGATGCTGCTGCGTTTCAGAAAAACTTCTATTTTCAATATCAGTTCTTCAATACTGAAAGGCTTGGTTATGTAATCGTCGGCACCCAACTGCAATCCATAAATTTTATCATCGCGCGTTGATTTAGCCGAGAGGAACAGAATCGGAACAGCTTCATTCATCTCGCGAATTTTACGGGCCAGCGTATAACCATCAATTTTGGGAAGCATTACATCAAGGATATAGAGGTCGTAATTCCCGGTACTGATTTTCTCATAAGCTGTAATGCCGTCATCACACGAGTCAACCGTATAACCTGCCCGTTCAAGGTTATCGCGCGTTACGAAGGAAAGGGTAAGGTCGTCCTCAACATATAAAATCCGTGCATTCTTCATCAATTGAGTTGTTTTAGTGCAATTTCAAGTACAAAAGTTGAACCTGACTCCTTGGAAGGGTCCAGACTTATTTTCCAGTGATGGGCATCGCAGATACTTTTCACGTAAAAAAGCCCCAATCCGAAACCTTTCACATCATGAACATTAGCGGTAGGGATACGATAAAATTTCTGAAAAACCCTTTTCTGAAGCGTTTTAGGTATCCCCGGACCATTATCACTGATATTTACAAAAACCTTTTTAGCCTTCTGAATGGTTTGTATCCTGATTTCAGGCGAATCTCCGGTATATTTTACAGCATTATCGAGGAGATTATACAGAATATTTGTCAAATGGTTCCGATCTGCTTCTACATAAACATTTTCGCTGGTCAGATCTGTTGCAATTTTCACTTTCTCCCTGTGATTAGCAAGACAGTTTTCAACAACCTTTTTTATTACTTCATGCAGATCGATGATTTCAAATCGCAGATGAATGCCACTCTTTTCAATTCTTGCTATCTGCAAAACCTTATCTACCTGGTCGTTAAGCCTTGATACTTCCTGCTTTATAACAGATCCGTAAGTTAATATGCGTGTTGGCTCCTGTATTGATTCAGGATTCGAAATTACATCGGCAGCGATATTTATGCTTGCAATCGGTGTTTTAAACTCGTGAGTCATGTTATTTATGAAATCACGCTGAAGTTCCGATAGTTTTTTCTGATTCAGAATTACAAAAATAGCATAAGCGAAGAAAATAACCGAAACGACCAGTATCCCGACAAGGAAAAACCATATAGTCATATCACCTGCTATTGTATTGGTAAGGAGTGGAAAATTAACCCCGAAATAATAGTTGTACCCACTGTATTTCGGCAGGTTAACAGTCAAGGCATTTTCTTTAACGGTTCCGTTATGAAACAGGTAATTTCCGTATTCCATTACATCAGTTTCGCAATTATAAATACTGTATTCGAAATCGGTCTGTATATTGTATTTCTCAAATTCAAGTTTAAGATAATGCTCAAGAATATTGGCATCAATCTCGCTGTTTACATCCACCACAAAATAATTGGACGATAGTTGACGCACCGGATTGGGTGTTGAAGGCATGGTTTGATTAAACTCATATATTTTGGCGGCCACATTCCTGAGGCTGATCGTAACGGTTTGAGCAAATTGCTTTTCCTTGTTGCTCCACTCCTTTTTCATAAAATAAACCTGGATACCAATTATTCCAATAATGGCAATTGCACCAAGTAAAACAACAAACCTTATATGCCTGTACCTCATTAGTACAAAATTAAAAGAAAGGATAAAAATAGCTTATTTTCCTGAGCAGCTCCGGAATTTACATTTCATTTACAAACTTTTACAAATCATTTGAATTGTTTTACAAATCCTTTAAACCGGAACAAAAAAAACAACTCATCTTTGCAGAAACAAAATCAAAACTTTATAAAAATGAAAAATCTTCTTATTCTAACATGTTTTATCGTTCTTGGTTTCATCCAGGTAAATGCCCAAAACAATAACCCTGTAGTTGCTACCGAATCAAACTCTGCGGTAAACCCCAATGCACCAATAGCGAAATACAATAAAACTACCAGCGATTTTGGCGAAATTGAACAGGGCATCCCTAAAGAAGCTGAATTTAAACTCACCAACGAAGGCAAAGAACCATTGATTATTCAAACTGCAAAAGCCGGTTGCGGTTGTACTAACCTGAAGTATTCGCAGGAACCCATTTTACCAGGTAAATCAACCATTATTGCAGCCACTTACAATGCAGCTGCTATGGGTCAGTTCAGCAAAAGTATTACTGTTACTACAAATGCAGCTCCAAACCCGGTAATGCTGATTATTAAAGGAACTGTTGTCGCTAAGAAACAATAAATATTCCCCATCCTCATTAAAATGAAGCGGCTGAACTCATCATTCAGCCGCTTCATTTTATTTATCAGTATCCGTTTCGTCCACAACTGATGATGATTTTCGCCGTGCATCTTTCAATGCTTTGGAAATAATCCACTCCAATTGGCCGTTGGTGCTGCGGAATTCATCAGCAGCCCACTGTTCAATAGCAGTATATACTTCCTCATCCAAACGGAGGGCAAAAACTTTTTTCTTCGCCATTACATTGTATATTTTTCGTTACCTCGCTGCATCATCTTTAAAACAGCATGCTTCATTTCATCCGGTTTTCGGGTTCCAAACATAATCTGACTGCCATTTTTCATAATAACCCTCATCCCCATATTGCCACTGATATTGTAGGCCGTTTTTCGCGATAAAAAACGCTTTCTTACACCCCAACCACCAAATTCAATTATTGGCTTGTATTTCTCCACTTCAACCGAGGCTATTTCCGAAATTGAAATATGCTTCATTTTTCTTACAAATGGGGCAAACTTGTAGCGGATTCCATCGGTCCATATTTCAGTTATGAGTTTTCGGTTCAGAATGAAAAGGAAAACAGCGCTCATTACAACTATGGACAAAATACTGCTCCAGATCAATTCCTGATCGCTGGTTGAATTACCCGAAGCCTTGCCCAAATATAGTTGCTGATAAAAAGATACGCCGAACCCGCCTATCATAATCACAACCGAAACCAGCATTATCCAGGGAACCACCGATTGCCGGAATGATTGTTCTTCAGTAAAAATAAGGCGCTCCATTATTCTGTTTTTAATAAATTGAACCAGCGTTTACTACCGGCGAAGCATCTTTATCCGAGCATAAAACCACGAGCAGATTGCTCACCATTACAGCTTTTCGTTCATCGTCAAGCTCAACAATTTTACGCTCCGAAAGTTTATTTAATGCCATTTCGACCATACTAACGGCACCTTCAACAATTTTTGTTCGAGCTGCCACTACGGCTGTAGCTTGCTGACGCTTGAGCATAGCCTGTGCAATTTCAGATGAATAGGCCAGGTGGGCAATACGTGCCTCAATAACATTTATGCCTGCAATGTGCAAACGCTCGGCCAATTCTTTTTCAAGCACGTGGTTTACCTCCTCGCCGCCGCCACGGAGTGTAATTTCGGTTAGTTCATCATCAAAATTATCATAGGCATAATGTCCGGCCAGTTTACGCACTGCCGACTCGCTTTGAATTTCTACAAAACGCAGATAGTCATCAACCTGAAATGCGGCTTTAAAAGTTTCCTCCACTTTCCAAACCAATACAATCCCGATCATAATCGGGTTACCTAATTTGTCATTTACCTTAAGCAATTCACTGTTAAAATTGCGGGCACGAAGCGAAACCTTCTTTTTTACAAAGAACGGATTAAGCCAATAGAAACCATTACGCTTTAAGGTCCCCTTGTACGCTCCGAAAAGCGTGAGAACAGATGACTCATTCGGATTAATTACCAGGAACCCGGCAGCTGCAAAAGCAGCCAGAACCAGGAATATCGGCCCCAGGATTACACCGATAAGCTGATCGTTGAGCATTGCCAGCAACATTACACCACCGGCGACTAAAGCAAGGATAACCAACAGGCCCATATAGCCCGATGAAGTTGAGTCAAATTTTTCTTTTTCCATTTTAATATGATATTATTTTGATATTGCAATAATACGATTATTTTTACCGTTTCCGACAAAGAGTGTAAAATTTTTTATTCGTGGCAGGAACAGCTACTTTTGCAACTTTCCAAAAACAACCATGAGAAAAACATATAAACACATCTTTTTTGACCTTGATCACACATTATGGGACTTCGAGCGGAACGCAGAGGAAACAAAACGGGAGATGTTTGAAAATCTTCAATTAGAAGCAAAAGGTATTGAAAGTTATGAGAGTTTCAGGGAGAAGTATGTTGTAATAAACAAGGCATTATGGGCCATGTACCGTGAAGATAAAATTGAAAAAGAAGAGTTAAACTTTCGCCGGTTTTACGATACTTTAATTTTATTCGGTATAAACGACCGAACGCTGGGTGAGGCAATGGCCAGTGGGTTTATTAAAGGAATTACATCTAAAACATATCTTTTCCCCTACACGCGGGAGCTGCTGGATTATCTTTCAGAAAAGTACCCGTTACACATTATCACAAATGGTTTCGAAGAAGTACAATACGGGAAATTAAAGAATTCGGGTTTGGGTAAGTATTTTACAACTATTATCACCAGTGAAGCAGCAGGATCGAAGAAACCCGATCCTGAAATTTTTCTTTATGCGCTGAAGGAAGCGGGAGCCGAAGCTACCGAAAGCCTGATGATAGGCGATGACCTGGAAATTGATATCGCCGGCGCTCGTAATTTGGGGATTGACCAGTTATTTGTAAATCATGACAGCAAAAAACATAATGAAATGGTGACCATGGAAGTTTTTTCACTCGATGAAATTATGGAATTGCTCTAAATTGGGCATAAAAAAACCCGCTTAAACAGCGGGTTTTTTCGTTATAAACGAAAGTCTTAATTCTTTTTAGGAACAGGAGTTACTTCAGCTTTGGCTTCACCTTTGCTGCAGCAGCTTTTTGTTGCTGATGTTCCACTGCATGATTTTGCACAGCCTGATTTGGCTTCTGTTTCTGCGCAGGCTGCTGAAGATTTAGCTTCAGTTTTTGAGCAGCATGATTTTGCAGGAGCTGATGCATCCTTGCTTGAACTTACTTTTTCTGTTTTAGCTTTTTCAGCAGTAGTTACTTTTTGTGCCGAAACAGTTGATACTGTGAAAGCGAAAATCAGGGTAAACAGCGAAATTACGAGAGCAACTTTTTTCATAGTTATAATTTATTTATTGGTTTCGATTAATTAGAACGCAAAAGTATGTTCATTTGTTGGACAAACAAGAGAATATTTTGTTAAAAAGATGTTAATGATTTTAACGCTTTCCTGCATCCAATGTGGCAATGACCGATATCCCACCTTTTACCTTCTGCTCCAGTTGTACGTTTAGCTTCGAATCGAGAGGAAGGAACAGATCAACCCGGCTGCCAAATTTAATAAAACCGAGTTCCCTACCCTGCTCAATTCGTTCGTCTGGTTTCGAATAGCAGACTATGCGGCGGGCTAGTGCACCGGCTATCTGGCGGACCATAATAGGGCCATAAACAGGGTGTTCGACAACAACTGTATTCCGTTCATTCTCGGTCGAAGATTTCGGGTGCCATGCCACCAGGAACGAACCCGGCCAATAATTAGTGTAAACAATCTTTCCCGATACAGGATACCTGTTTACATGTACATTGTTAGGCGACATAAATACGGATACCTGCAAACGTTTATCATTGAAAAATTCATCAACCATCACTTCTTCAATTGCAACAACGGTACCATCCGCAGGACACAGCACAATATCGGTTCCCTGCACCAGTTCGCGCCTGGGCATGCGAAAAAACCTGACAACAACAACGAAAAGAAAGAGAAGTCCTGCGTAAATCAAGTAGTGATAAAGCGTGAATACGGGGAAAAAATAATTGATAGAAACAGCTAATACCGCAATTAATATCGTTACGGCTGCAATACTGTTATATCCCTCTTTGTGTATTTTCATTAAATCTCAAAGTGTTAATTACCGGCAAAAGAGCGCCAAATATACGAATACAAACGGTGCCGACAGCAATACAGCGTCAAAACGGTCGAGTATTCCTCCATGACCGGGCAAAATGTCGCCCGAATCTTTAATTCCAAGACTTCGCTTAAGCATTGATTCAACCAGATCGCCAAGTGTTCCGGCGACTACTACTATTAACGACAACAGCATCCATTGCTTTACGTCGAGCTGGGGAAAAACAAATGAAAGTCCCCATGCTGTGAGCAGCCCGAAAACGGCTCCTCCTGCGCTGCCTTCCCAGGTTTTCCCCGGCGATATACGTTCGAAAAGTTTATGTTTCCCCAGCAGTGAACCTACAAAATAGGCCCCGGTATCGTTAAGCCACAAAATAAGCAGATATCCTAATACAATTCCAAAGTGTTTGTATCCCGACAATGTGACCGGATCAAAGAAATACATCAAGAGCCCAAAAGGCAATGCTATGTATACGACACCAGCAATGCTCATGGCAATATTCGTAAATGGATTTGATTTATTCCGCCAGAGTTCTAAAAGAAACAACATAAAAATGAATGGTATGATCACAAATAATCCTTCGGGTGCAATAAGACCCATAGCATTTGCTGTAAGAATACCATATATTGAACCACCTGCTATAAGCGTAGGCCACAAAGCAGGCTGCACTTTATCACTGGTAACAATATTAACAAACTCATTCAGACTGAGGATAGTAACAATAAACATCAGGACCGAGAACACATTTTGCCCAAGCAAAACTGAACCCACCATAACTATGACAAAGAAAACTGCCGTCAGCGATCGTGTAGCTAGATTATTCACCTTCAAATTTTAGAATTAGTTGTTTGGCTGCCAGCACATTTTCATTGGGAACCAACACTTCTATTTCACCAAAACGGTATGTTGAATCCTGTTTATTCATGATTACGCATTCAATATCATGATCCTCCATAATATTACGAACCATCTCAGCTTCATATATCTGGTTAGTGGAATAAATAACTTCCCAATTGTCCATTGCCATAAAATATTTTTCAGATTATTCGTCAGATGGCGGTGTTTCAACCAGGATAAGAAACAGTTCCCTGGGACCATGAGCACCCATTACCAGCGTTTTTTCGATATCGGCTGTCCGGCTTGGACCGGTAATTACCGAAACCATGGATGGGAGCTTGCCCGAATACTTTTCGTGAATAGCATTAAATGCATCTTTTAAGTCGTCAACCAATTGGTGAGTGTAGGCAATAACAACGTGAGTTTCGGGATACACGTTCAGCCGGCGGCTGTTTTTTGACGAAACCATAATGCTACCGAGACGGGCAACAACAAATTCGCATCCTGTAACACCTACATTAAGAGCCTGAAGACTTTCCTCATCCGATTCGAACGGAATACCGGCCTGGGTAAGAATGAACTGAAACTCAGGTTCGGTGCAATAAATATTATGCCAATCGCATTCATGGCTTAAAGCAGAAAGAGTACTTACAGCATCAGCCTCGTTTTCGCAATAGATAAAAACACCTCCGGCTTTTGTAAATTCCTGTGCAAAATTCACATCAGAAGTGTCATTCATCGGTTTATAAACCGGCGAATCAAAATCAACCTGGGGGTAAGGATTGTCGGTTTTATAAATTAAAGCATGGCGTACTTTTTTCAGCACTTTTTCCCGCGATGTACTTTCTTCCATTGGAGATTATAGTATTTATCCTGACTATGTTATCTGACAGGGTAAATTTATATAATTTTCCTTGTCAGATAACACTACACAAAAAACTTATAAAGTGGTATCAGGCTTGGCAGGTTCCACTAATTCCTCAGGCTTTTCGGCAGTAACTTCCGGAACGGGTTCAGCATTAGCTTCGAGTGCTTTTTGTTCGTTAGTTTCGCCGGTCCCATTTATCATAAGGTGATCGTGATCGTCAAAAGGTCGTTTACCGAATATTTTCTCCAGGTCTTCGCGGAAAATAACTTCTTTTTGAAGTAATATCTCAGCTAACTTGTTTAGTTTTTCACGGTTATCCGATAGCAATTTCTTAGCTTTTTCATAGGATTCCTCAACCATCTTATGAATTTCCTGATCAATTATCTGCGCTGTTTGTTCGCTGAATGGCTTTGAGAAGGAGTATTCACTCTGGCCGGATGAATCGTAATAGCTTATATTTCCGATCTTTTTATTCAATCCGTAGAATGCAACCATAGCGTATGCCTGCTTGGTAACTTTTTCGAGATCGTTAAGAGCGCCGGTCGAAATTTTACCAAATACTATTTCCTCGGCAGCACGTCCGCCAAGGGTGGCAATCATTTCGTCAATCATTTGTTCGTATGTAGTTATCTGCCTTTCATCGGGCAGGTACCATGCGGCTCCAAGTGCTTTGCCACGCGGAACAATAGTAACTTTTACAAGCGGGTGAGCATGTTCGAGCAACCAGCTCACAGCAGCATGACCTGATTCGTGGTAAGCAATAACTTTCTTTTCGGATAACGAAATGATCTTATTTCTTTTCTCGAGTCCGCCAACTATACGATCGATAGCATCAAGAAAATCCTGTTTGTCAATCTGTTTCTTATCACCGCGGGCTGCAATAAGAGCAGCTTCGTTGCATACGTTAGCAATATCAGCACCTGAAAAACCAGGTGTTTGTTTTGCTAAAAATTCGACATTTGCCGTATCGTCCATTTTCAGGTTACGCATGTGTACCTTAAAAATAGCCTTACGTTCCTCCAGATCTGGAAGTTCAATATATATCTGCCTGTCGAAACGGCCGGCACGCATCAGCGCGCGGTCGAGAATATCGGCACGGTTGGTAGCGGCAAGAATAATTACACCTGCGTTGGTTTGAAATCCGTCCATTTCGGTTAGAAGCTGATTGAGTGTATTTTCACGCTCATCATTTCCTCCTGTCATGGCGCTTTTACCTCGGGCACGGCCTACTGCATCAATTTCGTCAATAAAGATAATACTAGGTGCCTTTTCTTTAGCCTGTTTAAAAAGATCACGTACACGCGAAGCACCCACACCCACGAACATTTCGACAAAATCGGAACCGGAGAGCGAGAAAAATGGCACTTTAGCTTCGCCTGCTACTGCTTTGGCCAACAAAGTTTTACCGGTACCCGGAGGACCTACCAGCAGAGCGCCTTTAGGTATCTTTCCACCCAGGTCGGTATATTTCGAAGGATTTTTAAGAAATTCGACAATTTCCATTACTTCGACTTTGGCTTCTTCCAGACCGGCTACATCGTTAAAATTTAACGAAACCATGGTATCTTTATCAAAAAGCTGAGCTTTCGATTTGCCGATATTAAATATCTGTCCACCGCCGCCGGCGCCGCCTTTGGTCATCATACGCATGATGAGGAACCATAAGCCAACAAGCACAACTATAGGTAAAATCCAACTTAACAGGTCGCCTCCCCAGTTTTTACGGGTTTCATTTTTAACATATACAGGAGCGGGAAGAGCAGCCTGAACTTCGCGTATGTCTTTCTCAAAAGTTTCGACTGAACCAATCTGGTACACATAATGCGGAGCAGCTGCAGCTAACGAATTGGCAGGTTTCAGGTCTTTGTATTTGGGAAGGCTGAGTTTGTCTTTCTTAATATAGATTTCAGCATGATCCTTATTAACAAGAATTAATTTTTCAATTTCCTGATTTACAAGCATTTCTTTTAATTCGCCCCAACCCAATTCTTTTGGTGCCCCACCCATGTTATTAAGGTAAAGTCCAAACAGAATAACACCAAGAATACCATAAATCCAGTAAAAATTGAATTTAATATTTGGCATTTTAGGCATTTTAGGTCCACCGGAATCCTGTGGTTTATCTTTTTTGGTATTCTTTATATCGTCGCTCATTATACGTTATTCTATGATTAGTCCTTTTTAACAGTTCGTTTAACAGCCTTTTTTACTTTTGGCTTTGCTTCCGGTTTAACAGCTGTTTTGGTTTCCGGTTCAATTTCCTTTATTTCTTCGCGGGGAGCATCGGCCCACAACTTTTCGAGTTGATAAAAACTCCGGGCTTCGGCCTGAAATATATGTACAACAACATCAAAATAATCGAGCAAAATCCATTCGCAGTTCTCAAAACCTTCCTTATGCGAAGCAATAGCCCCGATAGCCTTTTTTACTTCAAACTGCACCGAATCAGCAATGGCATCCACCTGAGACCGTGATGACCCGTGGCAAATAACAAAATAATCGGTAATTGAATTTGGAATTCCTGAAAGGTTAAGTTTTACTATATCTAACCCAAGTTTTTCCTGCATTCCTTTCACTATAATATCAGCAAGCATTCCTGAGGTTTCACTCTTTTTATGTTTCACCATTTAAATTGTATTATTTTTTTGAGATCAATCTTAATTTTGCTGATGGTACACATTGTCATGAATATTCTTCAATTACTTTGCCGGAACAAGTTGTTGAAAATTTATTTACCCTGTTTCCTGCTGTTTACCACCCTAATTCACATCAGGTTGCAAAGATACAGATTAAAAGTAAATATTTTTTATCCTATCAGTACTATAACGTACATCAAACTTCAAACCCTTTTCGCTAAGCACGACAATTTGTCACGAATTAGTTCAAGGCTTTTCAACGCATTACCAGATGAATTGTTTTAATTTTGTTTCATAAAAGAAGTTAACACCTAAACCATGTACTTGTGAAAGCATCAATTATCAGGCTTGCCGAAGCCGAATCGACAAACAGTTATGCGATCCGATTGCTTTCGCAGCAGCGACCCGAGAATGGAACTGTAATTATTACGGACCATCAGACCAGAGGAAAAGGACTGGACACCAACAGTTGGGAAAGCGAGAAAGGGAAAAATCTGACATTCAGCATTATACTGTACCCCGAATTTACTGCAGATCAACAGTTTGTTTTCAACAAAGCTATTTCCGTTGGCATTTACGACTTCTTAAAAACCGAATTGCCCGAACATACAATTGCCATAAAATGGCCGAATGATATATACATCAGTAATAAAAAAGCATGTGGCATCCTGATTCAGAACTCGGTAATCGGGAATAAACTCGATTATGTGGTGGTTGGGATCGGGCTTAATGTGAATCAAACCATTTTTAAAAGCAATGCACCAAATCCGGTTTCTTTGCAAGCGGCAACAGGTAAGGACTACGACCTTGAATTTTTACTCGGGAAACTTCTGAAATCTATTTTTAAACGTTACGCCCAGGTTAAACCGGAAACCAAGCAAATCATAGAAAACGAATACCATAAAGCACTATACCAACTTATGGAATGGAATGAATACATAATAAAAAGCAATAAGCTCAATGCCAGGATTACAGGCACAAATGATTACGGGCAATTGCAGCTTGAAACCGAAACCGGTGAAATTTTGGTATGCGATTTAAAAGAAGTGAAATTTTCAGTATAAAAATCCACCCGGAAAGGAAATAATAATTTCACTCCCGGGTGGCTGTAATTCCAATAAAAATCAATTTTTCAAAACGGGGTCAGATTTATTCAGCCTTTTTCCCCGCCATTATTTCCATTCCAATATTGCCTTTATGTACCGAGATCGGATCAATCAGTAAAGAGGGGACAAGTTTGGTGCCGTTATTAACGGTGTAAGTAGCATAAAATATTGTATTACCCAGGGCCATATCCATCGCCATACGGGCAGCGCTAGAGGCTATGTCCTCAATTGATTTATAAACTGTCATCGTTTGCAGCCCTTTAACAATATTTTCGCGGGCTTCGGAATCAGCATCCTGACCGGCAACAAGTACTTTTCCAGAAAGCCCTTTTTCATCAAGAGCTTTTATTGCTCCACGAGCCAGAAGATCGTTACCGCATATTATAGCGTCAACTTTTCCTTTCTTCAGACATTCCTTAGTGGCCGCATAGCCTTCGTCGTATGTCCAGGCGTTCACCATTTTATCATATACAATCTTTATATCTCCTCGTTCGATATAAGGCTGCAATACCCCCATTTGCCCAAACTGAAGGTAATATGAGTTTTTATCCGTATAAGCTCCTCCAATAAGCGCAACATTGCCTTTTTGCAGCCTCGTCCTGATATAATCGGCCTGAAGCTCCCCTACTTTAACATTATCAAATGAAATATAATAATCCACATCGGCATCCTGAATAAGGCGGTCGTAGGAAATAACTCCAACCTTGGCTTTCCGCGCCAGGTTAACAATTTCCTTGGTTTTACCGAGTTCAACAGGTAAAATTACCAGCACATCAACTTTCTGATCAATTAATTGCCTGGCCTGTTCGAGTTGCCTGGCCGGATCACCATTAGCTGAGAGGCAAATTACTTTTCCACCAAGCTTTTTAACATTATCGATAAAATAGGTAGTATCCTTTGCCCACCTTTCTACATTGTACTCGTCCATTAAAAGGCCGATAAGAGGTTCTTTGGGGCTTGGTTTACAGTTCTGGATCAGGAAGGATCCTGCAATGAGTAATAAAATGAGTAAAACTAACCTGGTTTTCATAGCGTGTATGTATTTGGATTTATAAACACTGGTAATTCACTAAGTATCAGGAGATGCAAATTTGTACCCGCAATTTGAAGTTCTAAAGTTAAAACATAAATGAGGAAAATCAAAATATAACTTAATTTTTACCTGTTAAACAATTCATAAAACCCTGATAATATACTTGATACGAATAATTATAAAAGCAAAAGCAGGCTAAAAAACCTGCTTTTCTATTCCTATCTATAAAGGTTAAAAAACCTAAGAGAGCAATTATTTCTCCATTTCTATTTTTAATTTATTTACCAGGGCATTTATAAAATCCGTCAGGGGATTAGCTGCCATCATGGCAATAAACTGGCTCATATCCGAATCAATAATTAATTGAACCTCGCTTTGCTGAAGTGCCGTTTCATGCATTTCTGCAGCCAGTGTGAAATTAAACGGCAGTTTACCCTCACCTGTCATGCTGACTTTTGTAAACGGAATTCTCTCGGTTATACGCAAACCAAGTGTTGCCAATCCTTTAACTTCGAACGAGCATGAGTCGCCTGTTGATTGCCAGTTTTCAACTTTCTCAGGCAGTAGTGCCGAGAAATTATCAAAATTTCCTATAAAATTGAAAATTTTCTCAGGACTGCTATTGATAGTTACTTTTTCACTTTCGATCCGCTTACTCATTTATCGAGCCCCCACCCTTTTGGATTCTCGCGCCATTGAATCAGCGACTGCATATCCGAGTCTTTAATATAATTTTGTTCAAGGGCTTTTTTTACCAGGAAATCATAACTGGTAAGCGTGTGAAGAGTGCAGGCAGCCTCTTTAAAACTTTCCTCGGCATCAGTTAATCCATAAGTAAAAATGGCAACCATACCTTTTACATTGCAACCGGCATCGCGCAAAGCCTGAACAGCATTCAGACTGCTTTTGCCAGTCGAAATAAGATCTTCGACCACTACTACAGACTGTCCGCTTTCAACAACACCTTCGATCAGGTTGGTTAAGCCATGACTCTTTTTTTCGGAACGAACATAGGCGAAAGGCAGACCAAGGTCCTGAGCAACCAGTGCTCCTATAGCAATTGCACCAGTAGCAACACCAACAATTACATCAACAGTTCCAAATTCCTCATTAATCAGTTTTACAAACTCCTGGCGGATGTATGTCCGGATTTTCGGAAAAGATAGAGTACGGCGGTTATCACAATAAATTGGTGATTTTATACCTGAAGCCCATGTAAACGGGTTAGAATTATCGAGCTTTATTGCTTTAATTTGCAAAAGCGATTCGGCTGTTATAAGCGCTGTTTCTTCAAATTTCTGTCTCATGATGCAAAGGTATATAGTTTTTTTGAATGAGCGGGCAGTTTTCATCCATCAAGATATTAACAAGCTGCCAGAAAACGATAATGAAATGTATACCAGTTATACTGATAAAACCGCCCTGGCAGCGGCTTATAAACGTTTTTACAAGGAAGAACATTGCATTCAACTTAACATTGAAACCAAAGATTTTTTTGTGGATGCATGCAACGCATTTAACAGCTTGTTTACCCGAATTGAAGCCGCCGGAGGGATAGTCAGAAGCCCGGATAACGAATATCTTTTTATTAAAAGACTCGGGAAATGGGACCTCCCGAAAGGCAAATTGCATAAAAATGAAACTGCTCAAAAGGGTGCAATCAGGGAGGTTACAGAAGAAACTGGTCTTACTGATCTGAGCATTACAAAAAAACTGCAATCGACCTTTCATATTTATTCTGACAGGAAAGGAAAGGAAGTGCTGAAAGAAACATTTTGGTTCGAAATGACCTGTGAGCGAAACCAGATACTCATTCCGCAAACGGAAGAAGACATCACCGAAGTAAGATGGTTTTCGGCTGACGAACTACATATTCCCCTGCATAACACGTATGCTTCCCTCAAAAACTTACTGGAACATTATCTGAAATAGGTAAATGCACTACCGGCTGAATCCCGAAAGCACTATCACCATTTCGCCATATTGTTTTTACCTTTGCACAAAACCGTTGTATGAAAATTGCAGTTTTCCCCGGATCATTTGATCCCATCACCCGAGGACACGAATCGATTGTAAGGCGTGCATTGCCATTGTTCGATAAAATAATTGTAGCTATTGGCGTAAATGCTGACAAGAGCGGATATTTCCCTATTGATAAAAGGCTCGAATGGCTTAACCAGGCATTCAGCGATCTGCCAAAGGTTACCGTTGAAAGTTACAATGGCTTAACTGTTGATTTTTGTAAGAAAGTGAATGCCGAATATATTATCAGGGGGTTAAGAACTTCTGCCGATTTCGAATTCGAACGCAGTGTTGCACAGGTTAATCTGAAACTTGTCCCGGAAATAGAAACCGTTTTTCTGCTTACTATCCCCGAGTATGTGATGGTAACCTCATCCATTGTTCGTGAAGTACATAAGAATGGAGGAAATATTGATCAGTTCATTCCCGATACTATCTCTATCTAACCGTCATTCTGAGTCTCTCCGGATGTTTCTTTTGTAAAAAAGGTAAAATGGACTTTCCCATACCGTCGTTCGCTGGCAAAAAAGGGATGTTCTTTAAAATTGATAGATTTATCATGTTCCATCACGAACCAGCCCTCATCGGCCAGCCAGTTATTTTCGAAAATTAATTCCGGAATTTTTGTACGGTCTTCAAGATCATAGGGAGGATCAGCAAAAATAACATCGTATTTACCGGTCGGACGAGCCAGGAAAGTGAACACATTGGTGCGTATAGCCGTTAAATTTTTAAAATTAAAATCCGAAGCCATTTTCGAGATAAAATCGACACAACGGCTGTTTAATTCGATACTTAAAACCGATGCAGCATCGCGGGAGGCAAACTCAAGCGAAATATTTCCTGTTCCGGCAAAGAGGTCGAGTACTTTGATTTCCGTAAAGTCGATATAATTGTTCAGGATATTAAACAGGCTTTCTTTTGCCAGGTCGGTTGTTGGCCTGACAGGCAACCCCATTGGCGGGCGAAGCACTCTTCCTTTATGACTTCCGCTGATTATTCGCACAGTGGTATATTTAGCAAGGTGAAATAATTATGAATATGAATATCGGCGAATGTTTCACTGTACTCAGCTCCATCAGGATGTTTAGCATAGCGAAGCGAAGCACAATACATTTTCAACTGGTTGAATACAATTTCGCTGTCCGAAATGTCGCCCATTAAGGTTATATTTTCTTCCGAAGGGACAAACCCAAGTTGCTCGAGAACAAAAATTACGAAATACAGCACATCCGAAGGAGCTGAATACCGGAACGCATTCAGGTAAAGCAATCGTGATCCCTGTATTACACACATCTCAAAATACCCGTTAAATACATTCAGAAATATCTGGCGGACAATGAGATCGGAATGCTTACGAAATACTCCTTTAACAAAAACAGCAGGAGCCACACGCATAACAGCACCAGGAAACAAGGTTCGGCAGTATTCCCTGATATACTTCGGGATAGCGATGGCAATTACAGGCCCCGAATCAAAGAGTAGTTCGGTGAGAATTTCTTCATTTTCATGCACCGAATGAGCTGCCGACATAACAGCAAATTCATGTCCGTGAATAAAATTGTGAGGAGCAAGTGTAATTTTGTGTGAGGCGACGGCAATATCCACCTTCTGATAAGAAAGGTGTGAAAGCTCACTTTTATTCAACTGATTATAATAATCATTTCCACTTGATGGCCATCCTCTTTCGCTATGGTGATTTTCTGACTGGCTCGATCTGTAGGATTCAATTACCAATATCTTTTTTGTAGACACATGGGTTACCAAAAAAGAAAATCCATTCTGCCCGAGCAGAATGGATAGCCTGTATTGTAACCCAAGAGTAGCGTCGAACTGAGGATCAACCTTATTCAGAATACATTCCAAGGTATTTGTTGTATTAATTATTCCCAGTTTCCATCAGTGGAAGCCTCGGTCATAGAACCCACTTTGAGACCCGGAAATTTTGATCTGTCTTCAATTTCTTTAATCCTGTTAATTATCAGTTGCCTGTCAAGATCTTTGGTATAGGTTTCGATGCGCGCTGAAACCTCGAACACAGCAACGTCAACCCCACCCTTATTTATTTGTCCTGCAAGGATTGAGAAATAATCACCATTGGAAAATGGTATTTCGTTTAGTTTCTCCAGACCGTAATTTTTCTTGGCGAAAATGGAGTCGTAAATGCTAATAAAGCCGATGGTATCGGAAATGGAACGCGTGAAAGTAGTATCATTCGGATCCGGGATAAGTTTAACTTCAGGGATTCTTCCGTTTTGGATAAATCCGATAAGTGAATCGAAACTGGCAGTGTAGCGGCCATACTGATTACGGAAAAGGTTTTGAGCCGTACGGATATCCTTGAGCTTCGACACAATAACTTCACTCCTTGAATTGAGTGTATTTTCAAATTTGACCGGTTTATTAATACTGCTAAAGATCAGGTATCCCAACACAAGGATAACCACTGCAAGTACAGCCTTAATTATACTATTTTTCATGACATTATATGTTTTGAGTATTGATCAGGATATCAATTGCTTAAAAATCAAACAAATTAAAATTTATCTGATTCCCAGTTCAGGAGTGCAAATGTATAACAATTTTCAATAATTACTCTTCGAATTATTAAAATATCATGTGGGAATACTTAATAAATAAGGGCTTTAAAAACTTAATTCATTCTAATGAAATATTTTCGGAAAACTGTTTGCACCACAAAAATACAAACCAAAATACAGAGCATATATTGATTTTTGATTCATTTTGCAGGCAAAGAATCCGGTTGTAAGATCATTTTTACATTTTTTAACAAATCGCTAAACTCAACGACAGCGCTATTGGAACAGTTTTTGGTAATCTTTATTGTTAAACAGGTTTGGTACAAATGATCAAATATGTATATTTGCAACTACCAAATAATTAAAAATCACTAATAAATCCCTTACAATCAATGAAGAAAAATCTGATCCTGGCTTTTGCACTAACACTTATCACCACTTTTTCAGTGAATCATTTGTCAGCACAAACCAAAGAAGATGCAGGCAATGCATTTAATGCAGCTCTTGAGCTTTCGAAAACTGATATGGCCGGAGCCGTAGTAAAAATGCAGGAAGTAGTTACAATGTGCACAGCACTTGGCGCTGATGGCGATACTATTAAAATGAGTGCCGCAAAAGTTATGCCTGCATGGCAATACAATGTTGGTAACAATTTTCTGAAAACAAAAGAATATGACAAAGCGACTGCTGCTTTTGAGAAAAGTGATGCGTTAGCAACCACTTATAATGATCAAAACATAAAACAGAAATCAGAAGATATTCTGGTTAAACTATATGCCAGCCAGGGAAATACGCTTCTGAAAGCAGAGAAACCTGACGAAGCTATCGCAATTCTCGACAAATCGTTGAAATTAGACCCGACAAACAGTAAAGCTTTATATGCTAAAGGACAAGCCTATAAGAAAAAAGGTGATACCGAAAAGCTGCTGGAAAACATGGAACTTGCATTAGCCTCCGCAACAAAGGATAATGATACGGTTACAGCAAAAGCTGCAAAAAATACCATTGGCCTCACCTATTATCAGGATGGCAAAGCATTGTTCCAGAAAAAAGCATACGGCGATGCCATTGTAAAACTCAATAGCGCTCTCAAATATGATGACAGCAACAAGGAACTTTTTTATCTGCTGACAGTTTCGAACAATAATATAAAAAAGTACGACGAAGCTATTGCAGCCGGGACATCCGGGTTGGCACTCGAAGAACAAACCGATGTTAAAATGGCACGTTTCTATTATGAGATAGCAAAAGCTTACGAAGGAAAACAGGACACCCCAAATGCCTGTGAAAACTATAAAAAATCAGCTTTTGGTACATTTGCCCAATCAGCTGCTTATCAGATGAAGACGGTATTAAAATGCCAGTAAAAATATGAAGCTCATAAAAAAGCCGGAACACTTCCGGCTTTTTTTATGCAATGTTGTTAAAGTATAAGTAAGTTACCTTTTTAAACCAGATCA
>CAZOXJ010000066.1:0-18774 GCA_964583325.1 uncultured Lentimicrobiaceae bacterium | reverse complement strand
AGCTCCCCCTTCAGGACTTGAACCTGAGACCCTCTGATTAACAGTCAGATGCTCTAACCAACTGAGCTAAGGAGGAATGTTTTTGTTTATTTGTTATTTCCCCTCGAAAGGGACGGCAAAATTAAACATTCAATCGGAAATAACAATATCTTTGCAAAAAAAATTTAAAATTCATTTAGAACCCGATTTAATATCCTTGTATGAGTACCGTAATTGTTGGAACTGTCGCATTTGACAAAATTGAAACTCCGTTTGGAAAAACTGATAAAATCCTGGGCGGGGCTGCTACTTTTATTAGTCTTACAGCATCGCACTTTGCTAAAGACGTACATATAATAAGCGTTGTAGGGGGCGATTTCCCTGATGAATATATTAACCTTTTAACTGAAAGAGGAATTAATACCGATGGCCTTCAGGTTAAACCCGAAGGAAAATCATTTTATTGGGCAGGCCGCTACCATACCGATATGAATACCCGCGATACCCTGGTTACTGAACTGAATGTACTTGCCGATTTCGACCCGATACTTCCTGCTTCCTGCCTTGCCCCCGAATTTGTGGTTCTTGGTAATCTTACGCCCAGCGTGCAAATGCGTGTACTCGACCAACTGACCAAACGACCGAAACTCATCGTGATGGATACCATGAACTACTGGATGGATTCTGCCTGGGACGACTTAATGGAAGTTATTGCACGTGTTGATGTTCTTATGGTAAATGATTCGGAGGCCAGACAACTGACCGGAGATTATTCGCTTGTGAAAGCAGCTCAAAAAATTCTTACCATGGGACCTAAATACCTCGTTATTAAAAAAGGGGAACATGGCGCATTGCTTTTCCATGGCAATAGTGTTTTCTTTGCCCCGGCCCTTCCGCTGGAAGAAGTATTTGATCCGACAGGCGCAGGCGATACATTTGCCGGTGGCTTTATAGGTCACCTTGCGAGTACCGGTGATATTTCGTTCGGGAATATGAAAAATGCAATAATCTATGGCTCAGCTATGGCCTCTTTTACTGTTGAAAAATTTGGCACCGAAGGGTTGCTCAACCTTACAAAAGAAGATATTGAAGACAGATTGAAACTTTTTGTTGATCTGGTGCAGTTCGATATCTCGCTGGTTAATTCATAAACCTGGTTATTATTAGTATTTAAGCTGCTGGCATCTGGCTCAGCAGCTTTTTTTATGTCCATTTTGATGAAAACAAGTAAAAAAATTTGAATTCCACAAATAGTTGTATCATTATCAATAATATTCATTAAATTTGATAATCATTAACCAACTTATTAACCCATTTTTTCAAATCACTTAACTATGAAAAAAAATCTACTTATTTTGATTGCATTGCTGATTGGTGGTTTTATAAACGCCCAATCAGTCAGGCAAAGTTCTGTGCTTGTGGATGAAGGAACTGAATATAGTTCCCAGCTGACACAATTAAATACATTTGAAACGGATGCGATGTCCATATGGACTCTGCCAAGTGTTGGATCCACATCAGGAAATACCCGTGCTCCAGGTAATACATTCAGATATCAGCGTACGGAATACCTGATTACTCCGGCCGAAATGGCTGCCAGTGGATTTCCTGTCGGATATGAAGTCAACTCCATTGGTTTTCTTATCGGAACAGCCGGAGCTACCTCTCAAACAGGAACATTCACAGTCTATTTAAAAAACACCTCTGACGCTACTTACTCCCTGGGTACCAACTGGGATATCACAGGATTTACCAAAACAAGTGAAATTGCCAACTGGACCGTGCCTATCGCAGCAGGATCTTATGAAGTACCTTTTAGCGGGGGCTCTACCTTTGTTTATACCGGAGGTGGCGTTTATGTTGCATGGGAATTCAGTAATCCTGCCGGTACACTTGGTACAACAGCGTTGATTGCTTTATGCAATACCAATTTGGCTGGCGGATTACAAGGTGCACGAAGTAATACTGCAATGCCTACCGCCTTGGGAGCAGCTTCAGCTTTCAGGCCTGCAACCATTTTCGGCAATAATTTTTATACTGACATCGTTCAGGTCACAAACATCTATACTCTTGCCAGGAACCCGATACCTTATGGTGCTCCAACTCCTATTGATGTTAGGGTTAATAATCCTTCAGCTACCACACCCACATTTGATGTTACGGTAACGGTAAAGGATCCCACAAATACGATAACCAGATACACTTCCACGCAAACCGTTACTGGCCTTGCTGCAAATACCGCTTCAATTCTCACATTCACCGGTTGGAATCCTACCATCCAGGAAGAAGTAAATATTACAGCTACTACTTCCGCCGTTGCAGGCGAGAACTGGACGATCAACAACACCCTGACTATACCCTGCAGTGTTAACAGTAATACTTATTCATACAATTATACGACTACCGGGCCATCTGGATTTGGATTCACTCCTGCAGGTTCTTCAGGGATTTTCGCTTCAAAGTTTTTGATGAACGGAACAGGAAAAGTAACCAGCGCCAACCTGGTTATTTCATTAGACGCCGCAACCCCAGGCAATATTATTTATGCAGTTGTGCTTAACAGTGCAGGTGCGATTGTTGCGCAGTCAGCAAATTATACAGTAACTGCAGGAGACCTTGGAGTTAATAAAAACTTTACTTTCCCAACTCCCCCTGTATTTACGAATGAAGCTTATTTTGTAGGACTTGCGCAAACAGCAGGGACATTATATTATCCCATGGGCACTTTCCCTGAAACACCACAAAGGGCTAACGTTTTTTACACAGCCAATATTGACGGTACCGGACTTGGTACTCTTCCTACAAACTTCAACCTTAAATACGGTATCGAAGCAATTGTTGCACCTAATTTTGACTTGCCACTTATTACTACTACTGCGGCTTCATCAGTAACTGATGTTATAGCAACCGTAAACGGAACTGTAATGGCAAATTCAAACAACGTTGCGGTTTCTTTCGAATATGGAACAACAACTGCTTATGGAAGCACTGCTGCAGGAACACCTGCAACAGTTACAGGTACAACTGTAACATCAGTTCTGAGTAACCTGTCGGGCCTGTTACCCCAAACCACATACCATTTCAGGGCAGTAGGCACAATCGGATTATTTAAATTTTATGGTGCTGACCTCACTTTTACTACACTGGCATCACCTCCTGTTGTTGTAACTCAATCAGCATCAAATGTGGATGTTTCTTCTGCTACTTTAAATGGAACGGTGAATGCAAAAAACAATACTGCTGCAGTTTCATTTGAATATGGTCTTACTACCGCTTATGGAAACACGGTAAATGCAACACCGGCCACCGTTAACGGAAATACTGTAACTCCGGTATTGGCCAACCTTTCAAGCCTTTTACTCACCACAACCTATCACTTCAGGGTTGTTGCTACCAATGTGGGCGGAACATCTTATGGAAACGATATGACATTTACTACCGGTTGTATTCCTCCTGCTGCTGCTGGTTTAATTACTGGTTCAGCAACCGTTTGCCAGGGAACTACTGCAGTTGCATACAGTGTTCCGGCTATCGCAAATGCAACTTCGTATGTATGGACGCTTCCTGCAGGAGCAACCATTGCAAGTGGTAGCGGCACCAACTCAATAACGGTTGATTTCAGTACTTCTGCTGTCTCCGGAAATATTTCGGTAAATGGTGCTAATGACTGTAGCAACGGTGTAGCAGCATCATTAGCTGTAACAGTAAACCCTGCTCCAACACCTACCTTAACAGCCGGACCAATTGGAGTATGTGTGGGAACAACAGGAGTAAATTATACTACCCAGGCTGGAATGACAAATTATATCTGGACAATCTCTTCGGGTGGTACCATTACCAGCGGAGCAGGTACAAACGCAATCACCGTTTCGTGGAATTCGGTCGGGGCACAATCACTTGGAATAAACTATACTAACGCTTCAGGGTGCTCACTCGCCACGCCAGTTCCTGTAGCTGTAAACATAGTGCCGCTTCCGGTGCCTGTTATTACAGGTTCTGCTACTGCCTGTTTAGGATTTACTACTAATACCTATACCACTCAAACCGGTATGAGCGGATACAACTGGACAATTTCTGCAGGTGGAACAATCACTGCCGGTGCAGGAACTAATTCAATAACTGTAACATGGAATACCCTGGGGGCTAAAACCGTTTCGGTAAATTATACCAATCCTGAAGGTTGCAGCGCAGTTGCTGCTTCTGTACTTAATGTTACTGTTAACCCGGTTCCAACACCTTCCATTGCAGGTATCACTGAATTATGTGCAGGAGCTACAGGTGTTATATATACCACCCAGGCTAATTTCAACAACTATGTTTGGAATATTTCCTACGGCGGTACAATTACCACAGGTCTTGCAACCAACGAAGTAATTGTAAACTGGGCAACTGCCGGTTCAAGAACCATCAGCGTTAATTACAACACTGCATTGGGTTGTTCGGCAATTAATTCATCCGTATTGGATGTAACTGTTAACTCAACACCTGTTCCGGTTATTTCGGGTTCAAGCCAGGAGTGCCAGGGAGCAACAGGTGTTGCTTATACTACCCAGGCCAATTTTGATGACTATGTGTGGAGCGTTTCAACCGGTGGCACCATAACTTCGGGTGCAGGCACCAATGCCATTACAGTTTCCTGGATCGAAGCAGGGAATATGTCAGTAAGTGTTTCATATAGTAACGATCTGGGTTGCTCATCCATATCTCCGACCGTTTATCCGGTTGTTGTAGATCCAAAACCTGTTGCTGCAGGAGCAATCGTTGGAACAACTCCTGTTTGTGCAGGTGCAACCATGGTTACTTACACAACCGCACCTCTTGCGGGAATTTCGACCTTTTTATGGACACTTCCTGCCGGAGCTACTATTGTTGAAGGCGCAAACACCAGAACCATTAAAGTTAACTTTGCAGCTAATGCCTCATCGGGTATTATTAAAGTAAGTGGCGTTAACGATTGCGGACCTGGCCCAAGCTCGCCTAACTTTAACGTAGTTGTGAATCCGCTGCCGTCAACACCGGTTATCACTCAAAACGGAGACACACTTTCAAGCAGTGCCAATACCGGAAACCAGTGGTATCTGAATGGCGTTATTATTCCGGGAGCTACCGGCAAACAACATGTAGCTGTTTATACAGGCACATACACCGTAGTTGTTACCGTTAACGAATGCAGTTCTTTACCATCAAATGGAATCCTGGTGCTTCCTGTATCAGTTACTGTTGAAAAGGCAAACCGTACTTTCGAAATTTATCCGAATCCGAATACCGGAGAATTCAATATCAAAGTTGAAACTCTCACATCAGAAGTATTCAATATCGAAATTTACAACAGCCTTGGCGCCTTATTGTGGAGCCAGGAGAAAGCGAATATTAACGGCATATACAATACGCCTGTTAGTCTTGCTGCTGTTCCTAACGGTGTTTATATGGTCGCTCTCCGAAACATGAAAACCAACATTGTACGCAAAGTTGTTATCATGAAATAACCCTTTGATCAGAATACCAATCCAATGAAAAGAGCCGGAGAAATCCGGCTTTTTTAATCTACATTTGTAACCAATTCTTTAACTTATATGCATCATGAGTGTCATCAACCGGATAACAAAACTTGGTATAGCATTCGCTTTTTGCTTTTTACTTAATCCATTATGCGCTCAGACTACGGATGCTATTGACAGCCTGAATCACTTAGTCTCTGTTGCAAAAGACCCGGTTTCAAAAGTTGGGGCATTGCTTGTTTTAGCTTCCGAAATCGAAGGTTCGGATCAAAAAAAAGCATTGGATTATGCTCAGCAGGCTTATCTTCTTTCAAAGCAATCAGGGAATAAAAAAGGTGAAATCAACTCCCAGATACAAAAGGGCAATTGTTACTTCCGGATTAGTGAATATCGACAAGCGATGGAGTGTGCAGAAAATTCTATGTCTTTAGCTGAAGACTTAAAAATGGATAAAGAAAAGGCGCTCTCACTTAATATTATTGGGCGGGTTTATGGTGGACTAGGTGAAAATGAACGCAGCTCTGAGTATTTTTTTAAAAGCCTTAAGATATTTGAGAAAATAAATGATAAGGCTGGGATGGCTCAGTCTCTTGGATTTATAGGCATTATTTATTATACACTAAAAAATTACACCAAGTCTCTTGAATATTTGAATAAATCATTATTAATTTCCAAAGTGCTTAATGATAGTCAATTAATAAGAAAACAATTGAACAATATCGCCACGGTCTACCTGGATTTAAAAAAATACAATTCGTCACTTTTCTACAGCAATGAAGCGCTTAAAATCAACATGAAACTTGATGATAAACTTAACATTGGCATTAACTACATAAATATTGGATATGCACAGAGCCAGCTAAAAAGATATGATGAAGCTTTGGTCAGTTTTCAAAAAGCCCTTGAATTAGGGAAAGAAATAGACAGTCGATTTTATACGGCAAATTGTTATGTCTACATGGGGCAATACTATTATGAAACAGAGAATAAATCGTCCAGTATAAAAGCTTTTAAAACAGCCCTATATGAGGCTCAAAAGAACGGCTTTGCCAATATTGTATATCTGGCGGCTGAAAAACTGGGAAATCTATACCTGGAAAGGAAAGATACTATTAGTGCTTTTAAATACAAAATCATTGAGAATCAAAGTGAGGACAGTCTTAACAAATTGAGAAAAGACACGAATATGTCTAATCTTGAATTTCAATATCAAGCAGAAAAAAAAGAGCTGGAGCTGAAAATTGCCCAGCAGAAAAAAGAGAGTTTGATGATCATCATCATACTTGCACTATTCGCAAGCCTAATTATCACCTTGTTGGTCATTTCCAGACAACGCATCAAGGTAAAGCATGCAGCACTTGAAAAACAGACAAGTGAGAAAGAACTTAGTTATAAAAACAAGGAATTGTCAATAAATCTGATGGCACTGATGAAAAAGCATGAAATGTTGTCCGATATTTCAGACAGGTTAATTCAGATTGAAAAAGAAGCAGTGAGGGAAGAAACCAAACAAGCTATTTTCAAAATCAGCCACGAATTAAGGATAGGAGCAGACGAAAAAATAATGAAAGAATTTTCTGTTAGGTTCCAGGAAGTACACAATGGCTTCTATGAAAAACTATTGGAAAAATTCCCGGAACTCACACAGACTGAATTAAAACTGTGTGCATTTCTAAGGCTTAACATGTCAACCAAAGATATATCTGAATTAACCGGGCAAAGTAATCTCGCAGTTGAAAAGTCGAGATACCGGTTACGAAACAAACTTGGTATCAGGAATTCTGAATCAAACCTTGTTACATTCCTATTGCAATTTTAATCTCTTAGGGTAAATTCCCTGCCACTTGTGGCGAATGAAAATAAATTCAACTTGTATACCTCGTCCGCTTGCGGCAAGGTAGTTGATTTATTAAGGTTAATCTTTTAATTTTCGCTATTATTCTTGTTAAACAGCTTACATTCTGATTTATAAAGTATTTTTTTTCGTTATCAGTAAATGAGGAGCGCTGCACTCTTGTGGCATTTGTCCAATTAATGTATAGGCAGTTTTAGAATCCAAAGGTGCTTTTGTATGGGCAGTTTATTTTTTATTGCCTTATTACTCATTGATATTTGCACTTCCCAACAAGGCAAAACCAAAAAGTATGAAAAACAAAAAGGAAGGCAACTCACCTAAAGCGAAAACTTCAATAATCGATCCTGAAGCAAATGAAAAACGCAAGAGACGGCTCGAAGTCCAGAAAGATGTCTTACGGAAAATTATTGACCCTCTCAAGAAAGAGATCCAGGAAGAGGAATTGAAGGAAGCAGTGATCAAGTTAAAAAGAAAATAAGTTTATTGACAAAACGCTGATTCGGCAGGTTCATTTAAGTAAATCAATCAAGTAATTTAAAATCATTACTAAATAATATACCAATGAGAGTTTCCATGAAAAAATTAATACAACTATTTTTCGTTTTTTTTCTGAGTGTGTCTTCATTTGGACAAACTGGCAACGCACAGAATTTTGATGATGATGCCAACGCGGCCATGCTCCTTCCTGCTTACAGTGACACCTTGCATTTTTCAGATGCAGTATGGCGCAAAACCCAGGACTCCAGGGATATACCCCGATCAATTATGATCAATTCCCAGGCATTGACCAGAGAATCTTCTGGTCTTCCTCAATCCCATAAAAGAATAAACCAAACACTGAATCCAATATGCGGAACAAAAAATATTGGGCCTACCGGCGACTACGTTTCGTTAACGGATGCGTTTACCGCCCTTAGCGACAATGGAATAAGTTGTGTGGTAAACCTTATCCTTCAGCCAGCCTACCTATCGTCCGTTGAAACTTTTCCAATTCAGATATCTTCCATACCAGGATCAAATGACACAAATAAAGTAAATGTATATCCATCATCGTCTGGACTTACCATTACCAGTAGCAACGTTACAGGAACCATTAACCTGAATGGTGTAAAATACGTCTGTTTTGATGGGAGGGTAAATGCCACAGGCTCCATAAAAGACCTTGTCATTGAAAACACTTCTACTTCGGGTTATGCTATTCAGTTTATTAACAGTGCATCAAACAACACAATCCAGTATTGCATTGCTAAAGGTGCGAGTACCCTCATCACAAATGGAGTAATCTCATTTGACGTGACAACCGAAACTTCAGGCAACAACAACAACCTGATCGACAATTGCGAAATATGCGCTGGTGTTTCAAGTCCCCTCTATGCTATTTATTCGAGAGGTTCTGTGTTCCCTTCTGCATATAACAGCAACAACACTGTTTCCAACTGCCTGATACATGATTTCTATGCACCAGGAGGAGGCAACCCGGTTGGCATCGCATTGTACGCGTCGACCACTTGGACCATCAGTGGGAACAGTTTCTATATGACTACCCCCAAAAACCCCTTAATTGCTGTTGGTTACAATATTATTTTCATCGCTTCAGGAGATGGATATTCTATTCTTAACAATTTCATTGGCGGTACAGCCCCTAATTGTGGAGGTTCCCCCTTTACCCTTAACGGGAACGGCACACCTGCTGTTATTGCTAACTTTTTTTACGGGATACGATTCGCGGGAGGAAACAACATTAATCCCAGTTTAGTTCAGGGCAACACCATTTCCAATATTTCCCTGTTTACAAGGTCGAGTTCACCCGGTGCCATCCTGTTCGTTGGTATATTTTCGGCTGTGGGTATTCAAGACATAAACAACAATGTGATTGGCTCAGCCACCGGAACCGGATCGATTTCGATCGATGTAAGTGTACTGAACTCAGGAGGACGTACTTCAACCTATGAAGGCATTGATTTCAGAGGGTTGCGCGGGAATATCACTAACAATGTTTTTGGTTCCTTCACAATAAGCGGCCCGGCTGGTTCTTCAGCCTTCACGGCTATGACCGTCATGCCAATCACAGTAACTTCAGGTGCACAGAATGGAACAATCAACATAAGCGGCAACCTGATTGGAAGCCTCACCACGGCTAACAGTATACAAACTTCGTTACTGAACTATCCTCCTGTTTACATCCAGAGTTTATACGCTTTCCCGGTAGGGTCAGGAAACCTTTTTATTGAGAACAATACAATTGCCAATATCAGCAACTGGCATTCATACAGCGGTTCATATCTGAAAGGTATCTGGGTTTCTACATCTGTACCCACTTTGGTCGCAGGGAATACAATCCGCGATATGACTTCAAACACCACCAATGGAAACTCTACGGGTAATGTTGCGGTCCAGGGGATACACATACAAAACCAATATACGACTTCCATCATCCGCTCCAACAATATTTATAATCTAACCAACACAGCAATATCAGCAGCTACAGGTATACATGGCATCTTTACAATTGATGTTACAGGATCCCTTCTGATTGAGAAAAATTTTATTCATAATCTCGGGCTTTCCACCACCAGCGTTAGCGCTGCCGTGTACGGAATTATGTTATATCAGGTCACCAATTCCTATATAACGGCAAAAAACAATATGATCCAGCTTGGCATCAATCCCGATGGTTCCGCCAATACATCAGGATGCAGAATATTTGGCATTCTTGCTACAAATGCGCGGGTTGACAGTATACTCTATAACAGTGTTTATATCGGAGGAACACCGGCATTGGCAACAGGAAACACTTATGCCTATTCAACCTTGCGTACCCCATCTCTATTAACCAAGGAAGTATGCATAGGCAATATTTTCTTCAATGGCCGATCAGGAGGTACTACCGGCAAACATTACGCTATTGATGTTAACGGAACTTCGAAGTTTCCACTGGGATTTACCGGTAATTACAACCTTATCATCGCTAATGGTGCGACCGGAGGGACCTTTGGCCGGTTCAACAATACTGATTGTATTACGTTTGCATCTTATAAGGATGCAACAGGGACAGAAATGGCCAGTGGCAGCGGCAATCCAAATTTTATTGCCCCCACAGGAAATTCCTCAACGGCCAATCTGCATATCTCAAACCCAACTACGGTGGAAGGAGCAGGAATTGCACTGGCCAGTGTGACCGACGATTTTGACGGAAATGCCAGAAACGGCCTCACACCTTCAGATGTTGGTGCCGATGCAGGAAATTTCACCTTCTCAACGGATGTGTTCGGCCCCAACATTACATGTGTGCCGATTGGAAATGGGACCATAGCCAACCGCACTTTGCCTAACTGGGCAACCATTACTGACAATGTCGGAGTAGCAGGCGGAGCTAGCATCCCGAGAATCTATTATAAAAAGGCTTCCGATGCCAATGTCTTCGTTGGAAATACCAGCAACGACAATGGCTGGAAATACACTTTAGCAACCAACATTTCAAGCCCGTATAGTTTTACCATCGACTATTCAATTATCTTCAGTGGCAGTGTATCCGCTAATGATATAATTCAATATTTTGTGGTAGCGCAGGATGCTGCCAATAACCTCAGTTCCAACTACCCCATGGCAGGATCAGGCGCTGTACCACCGGTTCAGAACATCAATGCCTGCCCGGCCATTGCAACAATACAAACCTACATGATTGTTGCAAATACTATTCCCACTACCATCACAGTTCCCGGCACATACGCAACACTGACAGGTGCCGGAGGCGCTTTCGATATGATTAACATGGGTGTACTAACAGGTAATACAACCATCAACATTACAGCCGACCTTACCGAACCGGGTACTGTGGCATTAAACACACTTTCAGAGGACATGCCGGGGGCGAATTACACCCTATTGATAAAACCGGATGCTACCACCCTGCGTACGATAAGCGGTACAACTGTAGCCAGTGCTACTGCCATGATCAGGACAAACGGAACCTGTCGTTTCACCATCGACGGAGGAGCCGGCAAACTGCTCACCTTCCGTAATACCAACGCTGTAAAAAGTAACACCGGGCCGACAATGCAGTTCAACAACAGCTCACAGGGTGTTTTTGTCAAGAACTGTACTATCGAGAATAACGGATCAACCACCACCAGAGGATCAATCGATTTAGGTGGTACTGGTATAAATATAGTCGAGATTTCAGGGAATGATATCCGTAATGCCACTGCCGATACACCGGGAAACATGGCAACCGGCATATACAATAGCAACATGGCAAATTCTGTAAAGGTGCTGAATAACAACATCTATAACTTTATCAGCTATGGACTGTATTTCACGAATGCTGCCGATGGAGTAATTATTACAGGAAATAGTTTTTATTACAATTCGATTACAGCTACCGGTGCAATGCAGTACTGCATCTGGTTGGCTGGGGGTATGAACAACAATACCATCAGCGATAATTATTTTGGTGGCGGAGCGCCGATGTGTGCGGGTAATGCATGGACAAATTCCTCAGGATTTAGTTTCTATGCTATGAATTTGACTCTGGGGATTATGAAACACACCACTATTTCAAACAATACCATCAGCAACATAAACATGATTGCAGGAGGATTTTACGGTATGAATATCACTGCCGGCTTGGTTAATATTCAAAACAACATGATTGGAAGCACCACTGTGCCCGGCTCAATAACTTTTGCAGGCATTTCGAATTTCTTTGGAGCATATCTGTCACTGAGTACCGGTATGGCTTCCAGCATTCAGGGAAATACTTTTGCAGGGTTAAACTTTACCAACCCGGCAGCGGTGCAGGTAATGCTGTTGGCAGTTGCAAATGGCCTGGTGAAAATCGGGGATGTTGCACCTAACACCTTTGGAAGCAATACCACTGCAGGCTCCATAACCTACGCCGGAACTGGTATCGTTTATGGTTTATGGAATTTTTCATCAATTCCTGGCAACATAGTTGAAAACAACATTATTGGCAACTGGACGCTTACGGGTACAGTTGGTTCTCCCACTGTTAGAGGCCTGTATATTTATTCAGCGGATGTTAGGAAGAATAAAATCTTCAACATCTCCGCCACCGGAACAAATTTAACACCGACCATTGTGGGTATTTACAATTTTGGCGCTCCTGGCGTAACAAATGAATACTCAAATAATATAGTATCGCTTGACGGCGGTTTGGCAACCAACCCCCTGCTCTTTGGTTTTTATGGAGCATCCTTTACCAACTCTTTCTATAATCTGTATTACAACGATTTCTATATCAGCGGGCCGCCAACCGGAACATCGAACACAAGTGCATTTTACCGCGAAGTGGCAGGATTCTACACCCTTAAAAATAATATCTTTGCGAATTTAAGAGCAGCAGGAGGAACAGGTAAACACTATGCAGCATATATTTTGACAACAGGTGAGTTGAACTCAGACAATAATAATCTCTATTCTCTTGCCGGTCCCCTTGGATTCTATAACGCTGCCGACCAGATGACCTTGGCATTATGGAAAACTGCAATCGGTGGTGATGCAAACTCGCAAAATGTGGATCCTCAATTTACATCATCCATTGATCTGCACACCATCGTACCGCAGTTGCACAATACAGGTATTTCTATTCCGGCAGTAAACACTGACTATTCCGGAATATTCCGAGGAAATCCACCGGATCTTGGAGCATATGAAGGACCAGCCGCCCCTAATGTTATCACCACATCTGCAACAGCCGTTTCCGGTAGTGAGGCTACGATGAACGGAACTGTTAATGCCAACACACTTTCCACCACAGTCACCTTCGAATACGGGTTGACAACCGCTTATGGAACAACACTCAACGCGTACCCCTACGCTGTGGCAGGAACCGTTACAACCTCAGTTTCTGCAATACTGGCTGGACTTCTTCCAAACACCACCTATCATTACAGGGTTATAGGTACCTCCATAGGAGGTACAACAAATGGAAATGATGTGGAGTTTACTACATCATCTGTCCAGGCTGTTGTAGTTACCAATTTTGCGAACCCAGTAGGATCTAACACTTCTACTCTAAATGGAACCGTTAATGCAAACAATGCAGCAACAACCGTTTCGTTTCAATGGGGCCCTACCGCGGCATACGGAAATACAAGTAATGCAATACCAGTTTCTATAACGGGGATGATAGACACAGCAGTTGTAGCAAATCTGTCAGGATTGATGATCAATGCTACTTACCACTTCCGCTGTGTTGGCATAAACAGCGCCGGAACAGCTTATGGTCTCGACCAGACCTTTACCACCAGCTGTGTGGCTCCGGTAATAACCATCAACGGCCCGGTAACAGCCTGCACGGGTGTGGCTGGTTATGTTTATGCTACCGAGTCTGGAAATACAAGCTATAACTGGAATATTTCAGCCGGGGGAATTATTACTGCGGGTAGTGGAACCAATTCCATTACTGTAAAATGGAATACCACAGGTACTCAATCTGTTTCTGTAAACTATAATAACCAGTCAGGATGCTCAGCTAGCGTGCCAGCGGCCTATAATGTAAATGTATCTTCTACTCCATCACCTACCATCAGCGGTCCTGCGATGGCAGGCACTAATTATCCTGGTTACACATATTCAACCGAAACAGGAATGAATAATTACATCTGGACTATTTCACCGGGAGGAGCCATCACTTCTGGCCAGGGAACAAACGCCATTAGTGTAACCTGGAATAGCGCAGGTGCACAAAGCGTATCGGTTACTTATACCAACAGCAATGGTTGTGCAGCTTTTTCTCCTACCATACAAAATACTACCGTGTATGCTGCTCCCGTCATCAGCGGTGCGAATGTTGTCTGCCAGACCACTGAATACCAGGATTACACCACTGAACCGGGTATGACAAATTATGTATGGAATATGTCACCCAACAGCGGCACTATCACCCAAAGCAGTACAAATGTGGTTACCATCTTCTGGACTTCGCCTGGAGCTAAATGGGTAAGTGTATCCTATACCAATGCAAACGGATTCACTAATCCGTCGCCTAGTTTTTACAATGTTACGGTTAATCCTCTACCGGGTACACCGGGAATTATAAACGGTCCGCAAACCATTTGTGCAGATGCGGTTAATATTGCTTTCTCAGTCGCTTCCGTTCCTAACGCAATTTCCTACAATTGGGCACTTCCAGCAGGAGCCTCAATTGCATCAGGTTCAGGAACCAATGCAATTACTGTTAACTTTGGCCAGGCAGCAAGCCCGGGCAATATTTCAGTGATGGCTCAGAATGCCTGTGGTGATGGTCCCTCCTCACCGGCGTTGACAATAGCAGTAAATACAATTCCTTCAGCAGCAGGTGCTATAGCAGGTATTGAATCTCTCTGCCAGGGTTCAACCGGGATTATATACACCGTACCGGCTATTGCCAATGCCACTTCCTATAGCTGGACAGTACCGGCAGGTGCAAGTATTGTAACAGGATCGGCAACAAATGCTATAACCGTAAACTTCTCATTGTCAGCAACCTCAGGAATTATCAGTGTGAATGGTGTGAATGACTGCGGATCGGGTATTGCTTCGCCTAATTTTGGAGTGGTGGTTAATCCTATACCGGCAACACCGGTTATCACCCAAAACGGAGATACACTTACAAGCAGTGCCAATACCGGCAATCAGTGGTATCTAGACGGAGTGCTTATTTCGGGAGCTACAGGTAAACAGCATGTAGCTGTTTACACTGGCACGTATACTGTTGTTGTTTCTGTGAACGAATGCGGTTCAGCTCCATCAAACGGCATCCTGGTTCTTCCTGTTTCGGTAAATAGTGACAAAGCAAACCGCTCCTTCGATATTTATCCGAATCCGAATACCGGAGAATTCAATATCAAAGTTGAAACTCTCACATCAGAAGTATTCAATATCGAAATTTACAACAGCCTTGGATCACTGATCTGGAAACAGGAAAATGTAACTGTGAACGGCACGTTTACCAAACATGTTGTTTTAACTGATTCGCCTTCGGGTATGTATATGGTTAAGTTGCGAAACAATGATAATACCATTGTTAAAAAACTGATAATCAAAAATTAAACTTCATTTTTTAGACAAAAAAAGCCGGAGCAATCCGGCTTTTTGTTTTAAATCACATTATTTCCTAAACATTTATTTTTCCCCGGGAGCTAAAGATTCAACCAGTTCCTTATACCAGGCTTCCCCATATTTTCGCATCAGTGAATCTTTAAGAAAGATGTACAGCGGAATATTGTTTTTCTTACCATTAAGTAAAGCAGGTTTGCAAATATGCCACTCGTTATAGTTTACAGCTTCGAAATCGTTGTATTTACTTATGCGTACAGGATATAAATGGCAGGAAACAGGTTTCAGAAATGGTATCTTGCCTTCTTTACATGCTTTTTCGATAGCACAAAATGCTATACCGTTTTCATGAAACACAAAAGCGCATTCCCTTCCATTAACAAGAGGTGTAACATAATGCCCGTACATATCATAATCGAAAACCCCATCCATTTCTACCTGCTCAATGCCTTCGGGCGTCATATAAGGTTTTATCTCATCGAAATAATCTTCGAGAATACTTATCTCTTCTTCTTCCAAAGGTGCTCCCGCATCGCCATCCACACAACAGGCGCCTTTGCAGGCTGAAAGGTCGCAGGCGAAGCAAATGCTTCCCAGGTCATCCGATATTAATGTTTTATCAATTGCTATCATTCAGCAAAAGTACTGCTTTTTATAAAAGAAAATTTCTCCTTGTCTCCCATTCTCCTTGTCTCCTTCTCCCCTTCCCCTTGTCAATTTACATATTTTGGCTACCTTTGCCACATGGCACAAAACGAAGAAATTTTCAAAAAAATTATATCCCATGCCAAGGAGTATGGGTTTGTATTCCCGTCGAGCGAAATTTATGATGGCCTTAGCGCCGTGTACGATTACGGGCAAAATGGAGTTGAATTAAAAAACAATATCCGGCAGTATTGGTGGAAATCAATGGTTCAGCACAACGAAAATATTGTCGGCCTCGACTCTGCTATTTTCATGCATCCAACCATTTGGAAAGCCTCCGGCCATGTTGATGCTTTCAGCGATCCGCTGATTGATAACCGCGATTCGAAAAAACGATACCGCGCTGATGTGCTGGTTGAAGACCAGATGGCTAAATGGCAGGATAAAATTGATAAGGAAGTTGAAAAAGCATCGAAACGATTTGGTGATACTTTTGATAAAGACCAGTTCGTTGCTACCAATGCACGTGTACTGGAATACCAGGAAAAGATTGATAAAACCACTGCCCGTTTTTACGGAGCCATGGAAAACAACGACCTGGCCGACGTTAAAAAACTTATCGAAGAACTCGAAATAGCGTGCCCTGTATCCGGAAGCCGCAACTGGACTGATGTACGCCAGTTTAACCTCATGTTCAGCACTTCAATGGGTTCGGTAAGCGATGATGCCAATGTAATTTATCTCCGCCCCGAAACTGCGCAGGGAATATTTGTAAATTACCTTAATGTTCAAAAAACCGGAAGGATGAAAATTCCTTTTGGTATTGCACAAACCGGAAAAGCTTTCCGTAACGAAATTGTAGCCAGGCAGTTTATCTTTCGTATGCGCGAATTCGAACAGATGGAAATGCAGTTTTTCGTTCGCCCGGGTACCGAACTCGAATGGTTCGAAAAATGGAAAGAAACCCGTTTAAAATGGCATCTTTCATTAGGAATTCCTGCCTCAAAATACCGCTTCCACAAACATGAGAAACTTGCGCATTATGCCAATGCAGCAGCCGACATTGAATTTGAATTCCCTATTGGTTTCAAGGAACTCGAAGGCATTCATTCGCGTACCGATTTCGACTTAAAAGCTCACCAGGAACATTCAGGCAAAAAGATTCAGTATTTCGATCCGGAACTCAATGAGAACTATGTTCCTTATGTAATCGAAACTTCCATCGGCCTCGACCGTACTTTCCTTGCCATACTCAGTTATGCTTACACCGAGGAAAAACTGGAAGATGGATCGGAACGGATTGTACTTCGCATACCTGCTGTTCTGGCTCCGATTAAAGTTGGAATTCTGCCACTGATAGCAAAAGATGGTTTGCCCGAAAAAGCCCGTGAAATCATGGATACCCTCAAGTATGATTACATGTGTCAGTACGAAGAGAAAGATTCGATTGGCAAGCGCTACCGCCGTCACGATGCCATCGGGACGCCATATTGCATCACTATCGATCATCAGACACTCGAGGACAACACGGTAACTATCCGCGACCGCGATACCATGTTGCAGGAACGTATTCCTGTTGAAAAAATCGGCGAACTGGTAAGGATTAAGATCAAAGGATAATAGCATCTATCCTGACTCTTCTGATAAAAACGAATAACACAAAACACAAAGAGATTAATTTTAAAGCGGTAAAACAGGAAGTAATTTTCTGTCATTGCTTATTTTTCATTTTGAGTTTACTAATTAGTGTTACTTTTCTGAATACTATATGAAAAACACTTTTCTTGCCATCGACCTGGGAGCCGGCAGCGGACGCGCTATGCTTGGCGAAATTACTGACGGATTGCTTACCCTCAGGGAAATACACCGGTTTACCAACGAACCTGTTTTTTCCGAAGGTCATGGATACTGGAACATTGATCACCTTTTCGGGGAAATCAAGAAAAGTCTTTCTCTTGTTGCCGAACAGGATATCCCTGTCGAAAGTATCGGTATTGATACCTGGGGCGTAGATTTTTCGTTGATTGCTGATGACGGAATTCCGATGCAACCGTTTATATACCGCGATGTAAAAAACGATGGCATGGTCGAAGCTTTTGCTGAACTGATGCCGGTGGATAAGCTTTACGGACAGACCGGAGTTCAGATATCACAGATCAATTCCCTTTTCCAGCTGCTGGCTCTTCAAAAAATGGGTTCCGAACCTTTGAAAAAAGCAAAGCACCTGCTTTTTATGCCCGATATTTTCAACTATCTGCTGACAGGCGTTATACAAACCGAATTCAGTATTGCTACTACATCGCAACTTTATAATCCGGTGAAAAGGATGTGGGATCAGGATATTCTGCGAAGACTTCGTATACCTTTAAGTATAATGCCCCGCATTACCGAATCGGGAACTGTTATCGGCAGCATCTCAAATAATATTTCTTACGAAACAGGTATTGCCCGAATACCGGTTGTCGCAGTAGTTTCGCACGATACAGGATCGGCTATTGCAGCTATCCCTGCAACCGGAACCAACTGGGCATATATAAGCACCGGAAGCTGGTGTCTCATGGGATTTGAATCACCCACGCCGGTTGTTACCAAAAAATCGCAGCACCTCAATTTCTCCAACGAAGGCGGGGCCGGGCATACCTTCCGCATTCTGAAAAATCTCACCGGTCTATGGTTATTGCAGGAATGCCGTAAAGCCTGGATAGAGAACGATTATTCATTTGCCCGGATGGTTGC
>CAZOXJ010000065.1:0-19384 GCA_964583325.1 uncultured Lentimicrobiaceae bacterium | reverse complement strand
CAGATAGCCGACGACTTCAACACATCACGGAATGAGTTGAAAGATGCAACCCGTTTCCTGGCATCTGTAAATCCTTCGCCCGATGGCAACAGGGTGGTAGTAGCCGGCCGGGGCGACATTTTCAGTGTTCCGGTTAAAGAAGGAATAACCCGTAACCTTACTTCGAGCAGCAATGCACATGACAGGGAAGCAACCTGGTCGCCCGACAGCAAATGGATCGCCTACCTGAGTGATGCCAGCGGCGAATACGAAATTTATATCGCAAAACAGGATGGAAGTGAGCCTCCTGTGCAGCTCACAACTGGTGCTGATACCTATAAATTCTCAATCCGCTGGTCGCCCGACAGCAAGAAAATACTTTGGAACGACAAGATGCTGCGTTTGCAATATGTTGATATTTCTACAAAAGAGGTAACTCTGGTTGATAAATCGAAAGTATGGGAATACAGAAGCTTCGACTGGTCGCCTGACAGCCGCTGGATCACGTATAGTCAGACATCCGAAAACGGGATGCAGCAAGTCATGCTTTTTAATACAGACGATAAAAAAATATCTCCTGTCACAGATGAATGGTTTTCATCGGATCAGCCAACATTTTCGCGCAATGGCAAATACTTGATTTTTACTTCCGATCGCACATTCAATCCGATATACAGCAATGTCGAATGGAATTTCGCATACCAGGATATGACAAAACTTTACCTCGTTACCCTCCAAAAGGATACTCCTTCGCCGTTTGCACCATCAAATGATGAAGTTAAAATGGATGACACAAAAGATTCAGATGAAGATCAACCTGAAAAATCTGAGAAACCTGAAAAAAATAAAAAATCAGGTAAAGACCAGAAAAAAGATGATGAACCGGAACCTTCTTCCAAACCAGTAAAAATTGATCTCGAAGGCCTTCAGCAGCGCATTATCGAGATCCCCGTTGAAGCCGGCAATTATTGGAACCTTTGGTCAGTTGATGACAAAATATATTATAATATGGCCAATGATAAAGGGATGTCGGCCAAAGTTTATGATCTGAAACAGAAGAAGGAAACAGAACTTGGTTCTGATGTATCGTTTGATATTACAGCAAACGGGAAGAAAATGTTAGTCCGTCAGCGCAGCAGGTATGCTATGATTGACCTGCCCTCGTCCAAAATAAGTACCGAAAAGTATATTGACATGGGAGACATGAAGATATGGATCGACAACAGGCAGGAATGGAACCAGATATACGACGAAGCATGGCGGCAAATGCGCGATTTCTTTTATGTTCCCAACATGCATGGTGTTGACTGGAAAGCGATGCATAGCAAATATGCCGTAATGCTGCCCTGGGTAAACAACCGCAATGACCTTACTTACCTTATCGGCGAAATGATTGCCGAACTCAGTGTCGGTCATGCCTATATTAATGGCGGAGAACGTAAACCGGTCGAAAAAATCAACCTGGGCTTATTAGGCGCAAGGTTAAGCAAACATGAGTCGGGGTATTTCCGTATTGATAGTTTGTTGCAGGGAGCCAACTGGAGCCGCGATATGCGCTCACCACTTACCGAAGTTGGCGTTGGGGCAGCGAAAGGCGATTTTATTACTTCCATTAATGGAAAATCAACCAAGAACATTGCAGATATCAATGCACTGCTGATTAACAAATCAGATAAAAATGTGGAGCTTACTTTAAATTCCGCTCCTGCAGAAGGCGGACGGAAAGTACTCGTGGTCCCTGTTAATGACGAATCAAAACTCTATTATTACACCTGGGTGCAAAACAACATTCGCAAAGTTGATAAAGCAACCAATGGCCAAGTTGGATACATCCATATCCCTGACATGAGTGCGGAAGGCTTAAACGAATTTGTAAAATATTTCTATCCCCAACTGGCAAAAAAAGCCTTGATCATCGACGATCGCGGCAATGGAGGAGGCAATGTTTCGCCAATGATTATCGAACGCCTTAACCGCGAAATCCAGAGAAACAATACCGCCCGTAATGTGGAAGTCATCGGGCAAACGCCTACCAAAATGATGCTGGGCCCGAAAGTATTGCTTATAAACAACTATTCAGCTTCTGATGGCGACCTGTTCCCGTATGGTTTCAAAAAACATCAGCTGGGAAAAGTAATAGGTACCCGAACCTGGGGCGGTGTTGTAGGAATCAGGGGATCGCTTCCGTTTATTGATGGAGCCGACCTCCGTAAACCTGAATTTGCAAGCTTCTCAGCCGACGAAAGCAAATGGATTATTGAAGGCTTCGGCGTAGAGCCCGATATTGAAATCGACAATGATCCGGCAAGGGAATATGAAGGTATTGACGACCAGCTAAATAAAGCTATTGAAGTTGTGCTCGACGAACTTAAAAACTATAAAGCCAAACCATCGGTACCAACTCCACCTGATAAAAGCAAATAAGAACAGATTATAAAAGAACGGTTCTCAGCAGAGGCCGTTTTTTTTATAATTCATTCAAAAACTATTTCGCTCCTGAATGCGTTATAGTTTAGTGAAACACAAATTAGGTCAATGCTTTTCCATCGAAATGATTAAAACCGGAATTTTATTTTTATTAACCTGTTTTGCTTTTAGTTATGTAAAAGCACAGCAGCATACCGTATTTTATCCTAAAGCAAATCCAGGTGGATTAAATATTGGCGCTCATGCTGGTCCCAGCTTACTTATCGAAACAGCGCCCGACAGCCTGGCACCCGAGATACAAAACTTTTATAACCAATTGCGTACCGGATGGCATTATGGATTCGAAGCAGACTATTTTTTCAATAAATACGTAGGAGTTGGCGCACGATATTCGCGTTTTAACACAAAAAAGGAAGCTGACAGCATTGTTTTGCAGATTTTCTCTCAGATTTACTACATCGACATTTCCAGCAATATGAGTATACATACACTCTCCCCCCTGGTTTATGGCAGATTCCTTTTTTTAAATGAAAAACTTTCAACAACAGCCAGCATTGGCCCAGCCTGGTTGTTCTTTCGCAATATCGGAAAAGCAGTAGGGGAAGAATCAATGATAAAAGGCTCATTACCCGGATTATCAGCAAGCCTGGGCGTTAGTTATGAAGTAATCCCAAGTCTGAGCTTAGGATTTAAGGGCAATTATATCCGTGCATTTCTGAAGGAATTTACGCAGGATAACGGTACATCGGAGGAAGTTGTCGAACTCGAGGAAAAAGATTACCAGAATATATCCCGCATCGACTTCTCCTTTGGAATATTTTATACTTTTAATAAAACCGGAAGATAAAATGAACAAGCTACTTGCACTGATATTTACCTTACTCCTATTTGAAACTCAAGTAAAATCACAGACTGCCGGCCCGGAATTTGATACAGCGCAATTCGCGAAACGCATGGAATTTGCAACCTGGCTTATCGATTATGAATACGTTACACAACTGGGATCCGAAAAATTTATCCATCAGCCCGAAAAAAATGTGCCGGTCTGGTTCAGCTACAATCAGGATAAAACATGGTTTATTGTTGGCGGACATGGCGACAATGAAGTTTTCAACATTATTCATCACCTGCAAACTGACTCCTTACCTGATGTTACTGAGTATAAAGGCAGCTTTGATACCTCGGCGATAAAAAGCACAGGCATCGCATTGATTCATGCAGAAAAACAATTTCAATTAATCCGCGATACCAGTAACCTGTTTTATAATTCTTTCGCCTTTGTTAATCCCGACCAAACGATTAGCATCTGGTATCTTCCGGCACTTCAACCAAGTGGCCAGGCTGTTTATGGATGTGAATGGGAATATATTTTTGACAAAAGTGGCGTAAAACTTATCCGTCTGAATTCGGTTATTACTAAAACTACAGGTGTCTGGATCGGCCAGCCCCGCGAATTGTGGTTGAATTTCAGGAATACCGACACTCCTACAGTCGGAAGTATATTTTTCGCCTTGTCATTTCGCGACTTTTTCACCCGTTTGCGAATTGACACCAGGACCAGCACAAGTACAACAACCCTTGATAACAATGGGAACTATACCTGGAACCACAAAATGAAGTAAAAAGGAATTCCGAATCCGAACACTCATACAAGTTTTCAAAGCAACCAACTGAAGTGATACTATTTCAGCCAAGTACACCTCATAAAAAAGAGCTAAATTATATACCTACACCAGCTTCATATTCAACAAAATGGGAAGCAAAAAGAAACAATTTAAGTCTTAACAGGATTCTCCTCAGAAAAAACCATTCCATAACCTGCAATAACAGGACTATCCTGTAATAAGCGACCATTAAGAGTGTATATGTTAAATAATCTTAACAGAAAAACTGCTAAAATCACTACAACCCGCTAATAGCTGTAAAATCTTAAATTACAAGCAGTAAGGTTTTTTTTTACAAAATTTGGTTTTTAACAAAATGTAACTAAATTTGCGCTTCTTCAGAGAAAGTATGAGCTGCAATCTCCGCGAAAGATCTTATGCCATTCCCAACGCATAAATTTTTTGCATGTACTTTTGGAAGAAATTGAACAATTTTTCAGGGTTGCTGTTATTTGAACAGATTTTATATCACAACCTTTTAGTGTAATTATTTATACATCATTTAGATGGAAGAGAAAATCAAAAAAATCGGACTATTCATCGATGGTACTTTCTTTCTGAAAGTTAATTCTTATTACAGATACCATCATGAACGCAAAAGCACTATTAACTTTAATGGGCTTGCAGAGTTTCTGCGCGACGAGATTTCAAAACTCGAAAACACAGAAAAACGTTACTGCCAGGTAGTTGAAACTCACTGGTTCCGCGGACGGTATTCAACCAGTCAGCTGGAGAAAAAATATCCTGACGAAGCCTACCGCCTGACTCAAATGACAAATGAGCGCCGTATCGACGACATTTTCATGTACGAAGGTATCACTACACACAATTACCCTCTGTTAGTTGACTCCCGTACGGGCGAGGCTGAAGAAAAAGGAATTGATGTTTGGTTTTCCCTCGAAACCTACGAACTAAGTCTGGTTAAACAATTGGACGTAGTTGTTATTATTGCCGGTGACACTGATTATGTGCCACTTATCAAAAAAATCAACAGCCGGGGCATACGTGTAATGGTGCTTGGCTGGGATTTCTCATACGAATCAACGTCTGCTGCAGGCAGGGCTTACAAAGTCACTACCCGCACCAGCCAGGCTTTGATTGACGAATGTGTTTATCCTCTGATGATGGATAAACGTATTGATGACCGAACCAGCAAAAACGACCCTATAGTTAACTCGCTATTTAACGTTTAAGCGCATTCAACTTTAGCATTAAATTGCTTAGTCAAAAACAGTAACTTCATACGTGAGGTTACTGTTTTTTTTATCTGATCACTTCTAATTTGTAATTCCTACTTGATTACCATCGCAACCAGGACTCAGAATAATCATAATAATCAGATAAAAGAGCCCGGGCAGTGCTTTATTTGGATTAACCAGGTTGCTGTAAATAATTGTTTGTCAAATAGTATACATACAGTAATATCAGAATTGGTAAATCGGTTGTGCTAAAGCGGAATCACGATCAAACAGAATTCCGGTTCCGCTGTACGGAGTATAAATATTCAATATTTATTCAGATTTCGGTGAAAATTCATACTTTTACCCTTTAAAACAAAATTATACCTCATGAAGCCTGTTCTTATTGCCTTAATTTTTGTAGGTGCTGTTGCTTGCACCTCACAACTCTATGTCCCGACCGAAAAAAATGTAAACAAAGTTGAGGTAGCCTCACTTTCGGAACTTCAACAAGGCCACGACCTGTATGTTGATAATTGCGGAAAATGTCACAAATTGTATAGTCCAGGAAGCCGATCGAACATTGACTGGAAAAGAGCCCTCAATGTGATGATTCCTAAAACAAAATTAAATGACGAACAAATGTATCTCGTATATAGATATCTTGTTAACCGTTAAAAAAAAAAGAGGTTTCATAATTGAAACCTCTTTTTTTTATTCTTTTCTCTTTCCTGTTAAGCCTGACCAGCAGGTCCGCTAAGCTGGAACGGGAAATCACCCCCTTCAGTTTCTTTAATAGCTCCATGCATTGCTTCGAATTTGCCGATGTTTTCTTTCAAAGCCCGGTACAAACGTTTTGCATGCTGAGGAGTAAGGATGATACGTGATTTAACTTTAGCCTTGGGAACACCAGGCATCAGTTTAATAAAATCCACAACAAATTCAGAATTGGAGTGTGTGATTACTGCAAGATTTGAATAAATACCCTCGCTCACCTCATCGGAAAGTTCGATATTAATCTGGTTTTGATTTTGATTCTTTGGATCGTTCATAGCTTTAAATATTATGCTGATTAGTCCTTTATTATACGTTTATAAATATGGGGAAACCGATCAGTTTTGATGATTCAGTTTCCCCATTTTATTAATTTGATCAGTTATTACTCAGCTTTAGATGCCAGCATACGGTCGTACTCTTCGCGTGAACCAACAATTAGGTGTTCGTATTCGCGCAATCCGGTTCCTGCTGGTATTAAATGGCCAACAATAACATTCTCTTTCAATCCGAGAAGTTCATCACTCTTCGATTGAATTGAAGCCTGTGTAAGAACCTTTGTAGTTTCCTGGAAGGATGCTGCTGAAATCCAGCTGCGAACCTGCAACGAAGCCCTAGTGATACCCTGAAGCACCTGTTTGGCTGTAGCTGAATTTGCATCGCGCGATTCAACCTGATGTTTATCACGGCGTTTAAGCAGCGAATTTTCATCACGAAGTTTGCGGGCACTGATTATCTGTCCTGGTTTCAAATTTGCACTATCGCCCGGATCAATAACAATCTTCTTACCAAAGATCCAGTCGTTCTCATCATTGAAATCAATCTTGTTTACCAATTCTCCTTCAAGGAATTTAGTATCGCCCGGGTCAACAACTTCAACTTTACGCATCATCTGGCGAACAATCACCTCATAATGCTTATCGTTAATCTTTACACCTTGCAAACGATAAACTTCCTGAATTTCATTCACGATATATTCCTGAACTTTCATCGGCCCTTTAATTGCCAGAATGTCAGCAGGAGTAATAGCACCATCCGAAAGAGGTGTACCGGCACGTACATAGTCATTTTCCTGTGCCAGAATCTGTTTCGAGGTCGAAATCAGGTAGCTGCGCTCTTCACCTGTTTTTGAAGTTATTATAATCTCACGGTTTCCACGTTTCAGTTTTTTACCAAAAGATACAACTCCGTCAATTTCAGATACAACAGCAGGATCAGAAGGATTACGTGCTTCGAATAACTCGGTTACCCTTGGTAAACCTCCGGTGATGTCACCTGTTTTACCAACAGCACGAGGTATTTTAACCAGTACATCCCCTGCTTTAATTGTTTTACCTTCTTCTATTTGTAAGTGAGATCCAACCGGAAGGTCATAATTCTTAATTTCCTCTCCGTCGGGAGTCACAATTTTGATTGAAGGATTTTTAGCTTTAACACGGGATTCGATAATAATCTTTTCCTGGTAACCAGTCTGTTCGTCAGCTTCAACTTTAAAAGTAACACCTTCGGTAATATTGTCAAACAACAATTTACCATCAACTTCCGATAGAATTACAGCATTGTATGGATCCCATTCTGCTATAAGTTCGCTTTTTTTCACTTCGCCGCCGTTTGCAAAATACAGGTTCGAAGCATATGGAATGTGAGCTGATGCAAGGATAATACCCGTTTGAGGATCAATAATTCTCATTTCGGCTGAACGCCCTAACACTATCTGATAAGACTTTCCTTCATTGTTTTTATAGTCAACTGATCGCAATTCGTCAATTTCAATTACGCCGTTGTATTTGGCAATTATACGGGAAGCCGATGCGATATTTGCGCCGGCAACACCACCCACGTGGAAAGTACGGAGTGTAAGCTGTGTACCAGGTTCACCGATCGACTGAGCTGCAATAACACCTACAGCTTCACCTTTCTGTACCATACGTCCTGTAGCCAGGTTACGACCATAACAGCGGGCGCAAACACCTTGTTTCGATTCGCAGGTAAGAACTGAACGTATTTCTACAGATTCAATAGGTGATTCTTCAATAATAGTACAGATTTCTTCGGTAAGTTCCGATCCACCCGGAGCAATAAGTTCGCCTGTATGAGGATGGTAAATATCGTGCAGAGTTACACGGCCAAGAATACGATCGTAGAGTGATTCAACAAGTTCTTCATTTTTCTTCAAAGCTGAAGTAACACGTCCGCGCAATGTACCGCAATCAGGTTCCGAGATGATTACATCCTGACCTACGTCAACCAATCGACGGGTAAGGTAACCGGCATCTGCAGTTTTAAGAGCGGTATCGGCAAGACCTTTACGTGCACCGTGAGTAGAAATGAAATACTCAAGTACCGAAAGACCTTCTTTCAGGTTTGATAAAATCGGATTCTCGATAATTTCACCACCTGTTGCACCGGATTTTTGTGGTTTGGCCATCAGTCCACGCATACCTGAAAGCTGCCTGATCTGCTCTTTCGATCCGCGGGCTCCTGAGTCAAGCATCATATAAGCAGGATTGAATCCCTGGTTGTCTGTTGCCAGATCAGTCATAACCTTCTTAGTAAGGTTCGAGTTGGTATGGGTCCAGATATCGATGATCTGATTGTAACGCTCGTTGTTGGTAATGAATCCCATATTATAGTTACTCATTACTTCTTCCACTTCAAGATTGGCTTTATGAATAAGCTCTTCCTTGAGTTTTGGAACAACCACATCACCCAGATTAAACGAAAGTCCTCCTTTGAAAGCCATCGTGAAACCCATATTCTTAATATCATCGAGGAAACGGGCAGCTTTGGCTGTTCCGGTTTTCTTCAACAAGTCGCCGATAATATCGCGGAGCGATTTTTTTGTTAAAAGCTGGTTGATAAATCCATACTCTTCAGGAACTACCTGGTTGAAGAGAACACGACCAACCGTAGTTTCAATAAGTTTTTCAACTTTAACGCCATTTTCCTCAACAGGAATTCTTACATTAATCCATGAATGCAGGTCAATGCATTTTTCATTATAGGCAATAATAACTTCCTCGGGTGAATAAAATCTCATCCCTTCGCCTTTCATAATATGACCAGGTTCAGTTTTACGGCCTTTTGTAATGTAATAAAGACCCAAAACCATGTCCTGTGAAGGCACTGTAATTGGAGCACCGTTGGCAGGATTAAGAATATTATGCGAAGCAAGCATCAGGATCTGAGCTTCCAGGATTGCAGCATTACCAAGAGGTAAATGTACAGCCATCTGGTCACCGTCAAAGTCGGCATTGAAAGCAGTACAAGCTAATGGGTGAAGCTGAATAGCCTTTCCTTCAATAAGTTTTGGCTGGAAAGCCTGGATACCTAACCGGTGCAGTGTCGGAGCACGGTTGAGCATAACTGGATGTCCTTTAAGGATATTTTCAAGAATTTCCCAAACGACAGGATCCTTGCGATCAACAATTTTCTTTGCTGATTTCACAGTTTTTACAATACCGCGCTCAAGCATCTTCCTGATAATAAATGGCTTGAACAACTCCGAAGCCATATCTTTAGGAAGACCGCATTCGTGGAGTTTCAGTTCAGGACCTACCACAATAACGGAACGGCCTGAATAGTCAACACGTTTACCGAGCAAATTCTGACGGAAACGACCTTGTTTACCTTTCAAACTGTCACTCAATGATTTCAGTGCGCGGTTCGATTCAGTTTTTACTGAACTTGCTTTACGTGAATTATCAAAAAGCGAATCAACAGCTTCCTGGAGCATACGTTTTTCGTTACGCATGATTACATCAGGAGCCTTGATTTCGATAAGGCGTTTCAAACGATTGTTACGTATGATAACCCTGCGGTATAAGTCATTTAAATCGCTGGTAGCGAAACGTCCGCCATCCAGAGGAACCAGAGGCCTGAGCTCGGGTGGTATAACAGGAACAACTTTCACGATCATCCATTCAGGTTTGTTCTCTCCACGTGTTTGAGCATCGCGGAAAGATTCATAGACCTGCAGACGTTTGAGCGCTTCCATTTTTCTCTGCTGGGAAGTTTCGGTATTTGCTTTATGTCGCAGATCGTAGGAAACCTGATCAAGATCCAAACGGGCAAGTAAATCAACCAATGCGTCAGCACCCATCCTGGCAATGAACTTATTAGGATCACTGTCATCAAGATACTGATTTTCCTTTGGAAGTTTATCAAGGAAATCGAAGTACTCTTCTTCTGTTATGAAGTCAAGGGTTTTGAGACCTTCGCTGGCAAGAACGCCAGGCTGAATAATTACGTACCTTTCATAGTAAATAATTGAATCCAGTTTCTTCGAAGGAACTCCCAGTAAAGCTCCGATTTTATTAGGTAATGAACGGAAATACCAGATATGTGCAACGGGAACTACCAATTGAATGTGTCCCATCCGCTCGCGGCGAACTTTTTTCTCTGTTACTTCAACACCACAACGGTCGCAGACAATGCCTTTATACCTGATGCGTTTGTATTTTCCGCAATGACATTCCCAGTCCTTCACAGGACCAAAAATGCGTTCACAGAACAATCCATCCCTTTCAGGTTTGTATGTTCTGTAGTTTATAGTTTCGGGTTTAAGTACTTCACCACTTGATCTTTCCAGAATTGATTCAGGTGAAGCAAGGCTTATCCTGATCCTGGAGAATTTGTTTGCGGCTGTATTTTCTTTTCTGAAAGCCATATATCAAGAAAGGATTAACGATTAAAATAACTTTTGTTACACTGTAAATAAGCTTTAGCCACCATAAGCATCATGTTGTAAATAACAACATGATGCTTTGCGGCTACTGAATATTTATTCGAAGCTTACGCTGAGACCTAAGCCTCTGAGTTCGTGAACAAGTACATTGAATGATTCAGGAATACCCGGGATCGGCATATTTTCGCCTTTTACAATAGCTTCGTAAGCTTTTGCCCTGCCGACAACATCATCGGACTTAACCGTGAGTACTTCCTGCAGAATATTGGCAGCCCCATATGCTTCGAGTGCCCAAACTTCCATTTCACCGAAACGCTGGCCTCCAAACTGAGCTTTACCCCCTAATGGCTGCTGTGTGATAAGTGAATATGGTCCGATTGAACGTGCGTGCATCTTGTCATCAACCATATGATGAAGTTTCAGCATATAGATGTAACCTACTGTCGCAGTCTGGTCAAATTTTTCTCCGGTTCCGCCATCATAAAGGTAAACTTTACCATTTTCAGGAAGTCCGGCCTTTACCATGAGTTCGTTAATCTGATCAATTGAACCACCGTCAAAAATCGGTGTGGCAAAATGTGTTCCGGTTTTAGCTCCGGCCCATCCAAGTACAGTTTCGAAAATCTGTCCGAGGTTCATACGTGAAGGCACACCAAGTGGGTTAAGTACAATGTCAACAGGAGTTCCGTCTTCGAGGAAAGGCATATCTTCTTCACGTACAATACGTGCAACAATACCTTTATTCCCGTGGCGGCCTGCCATCTTATCACCAACTTTCAGTTTACGCTTTTTAGCCACATAAACTTTTGCCATCTGAACGATGCCGTTAGGTAATTCGTCACCAACTGTTGCAACAAACTTCCTGCGGTTGTATACTCCCAGAATTTCCTTGTACTTGATGATGTAGTTATTAATGAGTTGTTTTATCAACTCATTTACATCCTTATCGGTAGTCCATTTGTTAGGATTAACATTGATGAAATCAATACCCATAAGCATTTTCTGGGTAAACTTCACCTTTTTAGGAACCATCTCATTCTTGAAGTTATTGTAAACACCCTGTGATGTTTTTCCACTAACCAGAACGGTAAGTTTATCTACAAGTTTCTGCTTTAGTTCAGCTGTACTTTTTGTAAATTCCTCATCTAGTTCCTTAACCATATCTTTCTCCTTAGCCTTAAGTTTTTTATCCTTAACAACTCTTGAGAAAAGTTTTTTATCAACAACAACACCTTTCATTGATGGAGGCGCTTTTAAAGAAGCGTCTTTCACATCACCGGCTTTGTCGCCAAATATGGCACGAAGAAGTTTTTCTTCCGGTGTAGGATCACTTTCCCCTTTCGGAGTAATTTTCCCGATAAGGATATCGCCTTCATTAACCTCAGCGCCAATACGGATTAATCCGCTTTCGTCAAGATCTTTGGTAGCTTCCTGGCTTACATTAGGAATATCGTTTGTTAATTCCTCAACACCACGTTTGGTATCACGAACTTCGAGAGTAAATTCCTCGATATGAAGGGAAGTGAAAATATCTTCCTTTACAACACGCTCGGAAATAACAATTGCATCCTCAAAGTTATACCCTTTCCAAGGCATAAACGCTACCATCAGGTTGCGGCCTAAAGCAAGTTCCCCTGCCTGGGTAGCGTATCCTTCGCATAATACCTGACCTTTTTTAACCTTATCACCTTTGCGGACAATAGGTCTGAGGTTTATACAGGTATTCTGGTTGGTACGTGAAAATTTGGTGAGGTTATAAACTTTCAGATCGTCGTCGAAGCTAACAAGTCGTTCTTCTTCAAGGCGGGCATAACGGATAACGATTTGAACAGAATCAACATACTCTACGATACCATCGCCTTCAGCATTGATTAGTACACGCGAATCCTGGGCAACACGTGCCTCGATTCCGGTACCAACAATTGGTCTTTCCGGATTAAGAAGCGGAACAGCCTGGCGCATCATGTTCGATCCCATAAGTGCACGGTTTGCATCATCATGTTCAAGGAACGGAATGAGCGAAGCCGCAATCGAAGCAATCTGGTTAGGAGCAATATCAATTAAATCGACTTTCTCTTTTTCAATCAAAGGATAATCGGCCAGGTAACGCACTTTAACTTTGTCATCAGCGAAATTACCAAGGTCATCCATTGGCGTTGTTGCCTGAGCAATAATCTTATTTTCTTCTTCTTCAGCGCTCAGATACATCGTTTCGGCAAGATCAACTTTCCCTCCGACAACGCTTTTATAAGGCGTTTCAATAAAACCAAGTTTATTGATTTTTGCAAAAACACATAATGAAGAAATAAGACCGATGTTTGGTCCCTCCGGAGTCTCAATTGTACAGAGCCTTCCGTAATGAGTATAGTGAACGTCGCGTACTTCGAAACCTGCTCTTTCACGTGAAAGACCTCCGGGTCCGAGAGCAGAAACCCTGCGTTTGTGAGCTATCTCACTAAGCGGGTTGGTCTGATCCATAAATTGCGACAACTGGTTGGTTCCAAAAAACGAGTTAATAACACTCGATAAGGTTTTGGCATTAATCAGATCCATTGGGGTAAACACCTCATTGTCACGTACATTCATACGTTCCCTGATAGTGCGGGCCATACGGGCCAAACCTACTCCAAACTGATTATACAACTGTTCGCCCACAGTACGTACACGACGATTGCTAAGGTGATCAATATCATCAACCTCAGTTTTCGAATTTATAAGGCCTATAAGGTATTTTATGATCGAAATAAGGTCTTCTTTGGTGAGTACCTTTGTTTCGAGAGGAATATCGAGGGACAGCTTTTTGTTAATACGGTAGCGGCCTACATCACCAAGATCATAACGTTTATCGGAAAAGAAAAGTTTCTCGATAATCCCACGAGCTGTTTCTTCATCAGGTGGTTCAGCGTTACGTAACTGGCGGTAAATATATTCGACAGCTTCTTTAGAGCTGTTGGCAGTATCTTTCTGAAGTGTATTAAAGATAATGGAATAATCCTGGGAGTTGATATCGTCGCGGTGCAACAAAATTGATTTAGCGCCTGCGTCAACAATCATATCGATATGTTGATTTTCGAGAACAGTTTCGCGGTCAATAATTACATCGGTACGTTCGATTGAAACAACTTCACCTGTATCTTCATCTCCGAAATCTTCAATCCAGGTCCTGAGCACCCTGGCGGCAAGTTTGCGGCCAACGTATTTTTTCAGACCTGCTTTGCTCACTTTAATCTCTTCGGCGAGGTTAAAGATTTCGAGAATGTCTTTATCGCTTTCAAAACCAATAGCTCTGAGAAGCGTTGTGACTGGCAATTTCTTTTTCCGGTCGATGTATGCATACATCACGTGGTTGATGTCCGTAGTGAACTCCATCCACGATCCCTTGAAAGGAATAATCCTGGCCGAGTACAATTGCTGGCCATTGGTATGAAAACTTGTACCAAAGAATACTCCGGGAGAACGATGCAACTGAGAAACAACCACGCGTTCGGCCCCGTTAACAACAAAAGTACCTTTTGGTGTCATATATGGTATCATTCCAAGATAAACATCCTGAATGATAGTTTCAAAGTCTTCATGTTCCGGATCGGTACAGAAGAGTTTAAGTTTTGCTTTAAGAGGCACACTGTATGTCAGCCCTCTTTCGATGCACTCCTCGATTGAATAACGGGGAGGATCAATAAAATAATCAAGAAACTCAAGAACAAAATTATTCCTGGCATCGGTAATCGGAAAATTTTCCGAGAAGACCTTAAAAAGACCTTCATTTACACGATTGTCAGGATTTGTCTCCAGTTGGAAAAAGTCCTGGAAAGACTTTATTTGTACCTCGAGGAAATCAGGGTAAACGGCCTGAATTTTGGATGTCGCGAAGCTTGTCCGTTCAGTTTTTTGTGAAGCCAAAGCCATGAATTTTAAGATTTAAATAAACAAAGTATTTTTAAACAATTAATCCCGATATAAAAATCGGGAAGAAAACAAACTACTTATTTATGCGTAGAGCATAAATAAGCAGTCTGTTAATTGTAGTCCAAATAGCAATATTTACTTTATCTCAACTTCAGCACCAGCGTCTTCGAGTTGTTGTTTAAGGGCGTTTGCTTCGTCCTTAGTTACACCTTCTTTCAATGCCTTTGGAGCTGCGTCAACTAAGTCTTTTGCTTCTTTGAGGCCAAGGCTGGTAAGTTCTTTTACAAGTTTAACTACAGCTAATTTAGCTGCACCAGCGCTTTTTAGGATAACGTTGAATGAAGTTTGTTCTTCTACTACAGGAGCATCGCTACCTGCTGCTGCCATCATTACCGGAGCAGCGGCTGCTGGTTCAATACCATATTCGTCCTTAAGTATCTGAGCAAGTTCATTAACTTCTTTTACTGTCAGATTAACTAACTGTTCAGCGAAAGCTTTCAAGTCTGCCATTTTATTTGTTGTTTTTAAGTGTTTTACAATAATTGATTTTTTGTTTTTTTGTACGCTATCCTGTGATTATGCAGGACGTTCGGACAAGGTCTTTAACACACCTGATAATTTCTGTCCGCCGGATTGCAGTGCAGAGATAACATTTTTGGCTGGTGAATTGAGTAATGCAATAACGTCAGCAATAAGCTCATTTTTAGTCTTGATTGCCATAAGGGCCTCAAGCTGATTATCACCAATAAAAGTCATTTCTTCCACATACGCTCCTTTGAGCAGAGGTTTTGCAGATGTTTTCCTGAATTCTTTGATCAGCAGGGCAGGAATATTACCCTGTTCAGCGATCATAATTGAGGTGTGACCTTTCAGAACATCGTACAGAGTTCCAAAGTCCTTGCCGGACTTTTCCATTGCTTTGTGAAGCAATGTGTTTTTAACTACGACCAACTTTACTTCCCTTTTGAAACACAGGCGGCGAAGTTTGCTTGTATTTTCAACATTCATATCTGATATATCAGTAATATACAGATACTTGGCAGCCTTTAAATCTTCTGTCAGGGTTTCTATAAGTTGACTCTTGTCTTCTTTTCTCATAGCGATTTTTGTTCTTTAAAGATCAAGTACTTATTGTTTCCGGAATTATTTAACCGATTTTTCATCGATACGTACACCTGGACTCATAGTACTTGACAGGAAGACGCTTTTCACATAGGTACCTTTCGCTGAGGAAGGTTTTAGTTTAACGATAGTTGCAAGTAATTCTTTTGCATTATCGATAAGTTTATCCTGCTCAAAAGATACTTTACCTATACCGGCATGAATGATACCGAATTTATCAACTTTGAAGTCGATTTTACCGGCTTTCACTTCTGCTACAGCTTTTCCTACATCCATAGTAACGGTACCAGTTTTAGGGTTAGGCATAAGTCCACGGGGACCAAGTATGCGTCCTAAAGCACCAACTTTGGGCATAATGCTAGGCATTGTAATAATAACGTCAACGTCGGTCCAGCCTTCTTTAATCTTCTGGATATACTCGTCAAGGCCTACATAATCAGCTCCGGCAGCTTTTGCTTCTTCTTCTTTATCAGGAGAACAGAGCACCAGAACTCGTACAGTTTTTCCGGTTCCATGCGGCAAGGTAACAATACCTCGAACCATCTGGTTTGCTTTTCGCGGGTCAACGCCAAGACGTACATCAATATCAACAGAAGCGTCGAATTTCGAAGTCGTTATGTCTTTGACAATACGTGCAGCATCAGCTAGTGTATAGGTAGCGTCCTTGTCGTATTTAGCTAAAGCCAGTTTTTGATTTTTTGTCAGTTTAGCCATTTCACGTAAGGTTAATGGTAATAACACATTTTAATTCATGAAAGCATGATCTCGCGATCATCTTTACATATTGGTGGGGAATTCGCCTTGTACGGTTATACCCATACTACGGGCAGAACCAGCAACCATGCGCATGGCGGACTCGAGAGTGAAACAGTTAAGGTCTTCCATTTTGCCTTCAGCAATTTCTTTGACCTGGTCCCACGTAACCGAAGCAATCTTTTTACGATTGGGTTCGGCCGATCCACTTTTCTGCTTAGTTACTTCAAGGAGTTGAACGGCAACAGGTGGCGTTTTAATGATAAAATCAAACGACTTGTCCTTGTAAACAGTAATTACTACAGGGGTTACCTTACCGGCACGATCCTGTGTACGTGCATTGAACTGTTTGCAGAACTCCATAATATTCACACCCTTCGAACCTAATGCAGGTCCAACCGGAGGTGAGGGATTAGCCGCAGCACCTTTAATTTGCAGTTTAATTAATCCAGCAACTTCTTTTGCCATTTTGTTGTTTTCTTAAAGGATTTGTATTTGCGGAAACTGGTAATAACCTACGATTCTTTTGCAACTTGCGTAAACGAAAGTTCCAAAGGAGTTTTTCGGCCAAAGATTTTAACCATCACTTTAAGTTTCTTTTTTTCCTCATTGATTTCTTCAATGATTCCGCTGAAACTGTTAAATGGTCCATCAATGACTATAACCGATTCACCAACAATATACGGGATACTGAATTCGGCGCCTTGCTCTGCGAGCTCGTCTACCTTACCAAGTATCCTGTTTACTTCAGCTTGTCTCAGGGGTACGGGTTCGTCCTTCGAGCCCAGAAAACCCAAAACCCCGGGGATATTGCGAATAATGTGAGGTATCTCTCCGGTAAGGACGGCTTCGATTAAAACATAACCGGGCAAGTAGCTGCGCTCCTTGCTTATTTTTTTACCATTTCGTACCAGGTAGACTTTTTCAGTTGGGATAAGAACCTGTGCGATATAATCCTGTAGGTTGAGACGATTAATCTCACTTTCCAGGTATATTTTCACTTTTTTCTCATTCCCGCTGATGGCTCTCACCACATACCACTTTTTCACTTGTTCGCCCATGCCGGATGGTGAATTATAGGTTGGTTACCAATAAATATCAGACTAATGTCAGATAATAATGTTAAAATAAAGAATAGAATTGTTCAAGTATTAACTCAAACGATTTATCCATCATAAAAACTACAAGCGCAATCATCAGGGAAGCAACTGACACAACTACTGCGCTATTCTGCAATTCGCTCCATGTTGGCCACGAAACTTTATGCACGAGTTCATCGTAACTTTCTTTGATGTACTCAACGAATCTATTATTTGCCATATGGTCTAATATTTTGCACGGGTGGTAGGAGTCGAACCCACAGCCTACGGTTTTGGAGACCGCCACTCTACCAATTGAGCTACACCCGTATAGCCATAGCCTGTTGCAGGATTACCTGGAACAGGCCAGACATTTAATAACATTAATTAAAAGGCAGAGATGGATACTCAGGCATGAGTGTCCATCTCTTTTATTTTTTTAGTCAAGAATTTCAGTTACCTGACCTGCACCAACTGTACGTCCACCTTCGCGGATAGCGAAACGGAGGTTTTTAGTCATAGCGATTTCGCTGATGAGCATAACTTCAATTGTTACATTATCACCTGGCATGATCATCTCAACTCCTTCAGGAAGTGTAATTTCACCGGTAACGTCGGTTGTTCTGAAATAGAACTGAGGACGATATTTGTTCTGGAATGGAGTATGACGTCCACCTTCTTCTTTCTTCAGGATATACACTTCAGCTTTGAAGTGTTTGTGAGGATGTACTGTACCTGGTTTGATAATAACCATACCACGACGGATAGTATCTTTATCAATACCACGGAGGAGGATACCAGCGTTATCGCCAGCTTCGCCCTGATCGAGGAGTTTACGGAACATTTCAACACCGGTACAAACTGATTTCAGTTTTTCAGCACCCATACCAACGATTTCAACAGGATCACCAACGTGAATAATACCTGATTCAATACGACCGGTAGCAACAGTACCACGACCAGTGATTGAGAATACGTCTTCAATCGGCATAAGGAAATCTTTTTCCCTTGCGCGGGTTGGCAATGGAATGTAGGTATCAACTGCATCCATAAGTTCCATGATTTTTTCAACCCATTTCGGCTCTTTGTTAAGTCCACCGAGAGCTGAACCACGGATAACAGGAACATTGTCGCCATCGAAACCATAGAACGAAAGAAGTTCGCGGATTTCCATTTCAACGAGGTCGAGTAATTCTTCATCATCAACAAGGTCAACCTTGTTCATGAATACAACCAGACGGGGAACACCTACCTGACGTGCAAGAAGGATATGCTCGCGGGTTTGTGGCATAGGACCATCAGTTGCAGCAACTACTATGATAGCACCGTCCATCTGGGCAGCACCGGTAACCATGTTCTTAATATAGTCAGCGTGACCCGGACAGTCAACGTGTGCATAATGACGCAGGGCAGTAGAATACTCAACGTGAGCGGTATTAATGGTAATACCACGTTCCTTTTCTTCAGGAGCGTTGTCGATTGAGTCGAATGAACGGTATTCTGACAAACCTTTATCAGCCAGAACAAGGGTAATAGCTGCGGTAAGAGTAGTCTTACCATGGTCGATATGACCGATAGTACCTACGTTTACGTGAGGTTTTGCACGATCGAATTTTTCTTTTGCCATTTTAATTAATGTTTATTGTTTTACTTTTTATATTGATTTTAACTGAAAAATCAGAGCCTTTGATGAGAATTGAACTCATGACCCCTTCCTTACCAAGGAAGTACTCTACCCCTGAGCTACAAAGGCTATTGTTGAGCGGAAGACGGGGCTCGAACCCGCCACCTATAGCTTGGAAGGCTATCGCTCTA
>CAZOXJ010000064.1:13751-19448 GCA_964583325.1 uncultured Lentimicrobiaceae bacterium | reverse complement strand
CTGGAACTTCAGGGAGTAAACTTTGCTGAAGTTACACTGCATGCCGGTTTGGGCAATTTCCGCGCAATTGATGTTGAGGATCTTACCAAATATAAAATGGATTCGGAAGAACTGCTTATTGAAGAAGAGCAGGCCCTCATCGTTAACAAAGCCATTGAAGCACGTAAACAGGTTTGCGTTGTTGGCACAACCACTATGAAAGCGGTTGAGTCGTCAGTAACAATTTCCGGACAAGTGAAACCTTACAGCGGATGGAGCAATAAATTTATATTTCCTCCTTACGATTTTAGTATCGGAACGAGTATGATCACCAATTTCCATATGCCGCAATCGCCTATGATGATGATGGTGGCAGCCTATGCAGGATACGATTTGCTGATGAAAGCATACAAGGAAGCTGTACAACAGAAATACCGTTTCTTTACTTATGGCGACGCGATGCTGATATTGTAAGAGCAGAAAACAATGACTTTATTTATTATGAAATCCCTTCATTAGAGGGGATTTTTTTTTGACCTTTGCGTATAATAAGTTTCGTAAAAATATTTGTTATTTATTTGTTCAGAAGAATAAACTTGAAAAACAATCAGACATGAATGGAAACATTAAAAAGTACGATCTGGAAGAACGTTTAATAGAATTTTCCTTGCTAATTCTAGATATTGTCGAAAAATTACCTGATACAAAAAGTGGAAATCATTTTGCCGGACAATTACTGCGATCGGGCACTTCACCAGCATTAAATTATGGTGAGGCACAGGTAGCCGAGTCACGGAATGATTTTATTCATAAAATGAAGATTTGTCTGAAAGAACTAAAAGAATCATATATTGCCCTCCAGATTATAAAAAGGAAACCTCTAATAACAGAATATCCTAATCTTGATTTATGTATTTCTGAATGCAAAGAATTAATTGCAATTTTTCTGAAAAGTATAGAAACTGCTAATTTAAATTCTAAAAAATGAAAAACACAGAACACAAAATTAAAAATGAAAAAGTACTGCCTTCAATACTTTTTAATTCTTCATTTAATGTTTAATGTTTTGTGTTAAAGAGAAATTGAAAATGAAAATGAAAAACATAGAACACAAAATTGAAAATCAAAAAGTAAAATAAGCACCATGGAATCCATCCGAAAAATATATAAAACCGGCCTTGGTCCATCGAGCAGCCATACAATGGGACCGCGCTTTGCAGCCGAAAAATTCAGGCTAAAGAATGAACCGGCAACCGTAATCCGGATTACACTTTACGGAAGCCTGGCTGCTACGGGCAAAGGCCATCTGACTGACAAAGTGCTCCGTGAATCGTTTCCTGAAGACAAAGTGAAAATTATCTGGGAAAAAGATACAGTGCTGCCTCAGCATCCGAATGGAATGAAATTCGAAGCGCTTGATGATAAAGGAACGCTCCTCGACGAATGGACTGTTTTCAGTGTCGGCGGAGGCGATATTGAGGATGATGAAATGAAATCACAAAAGGTAACCGTTTATCCGCATACCAAAATGACGGATATTCTTAAATGGTGCCAGCAAAACGGCCGCACATTATGGGAATATGTCGAAATACACGAAGGGGAAGGAATCTGGGATTTCCTGGCCGAAGTATGGCTAACCATGAAGGAATCCATCGTTCGCGGATTGGAACACGAAGGCGTATTACCGGGAATTCTGCACCTTCCGCGAAAAGCTTCATCCTATTATATAAAAGCAAAAAGCTCAGCAGGAACATTACAAAAACGGGCTTTGGTTTTTGCTTATGCGCTGGCAGTTTCAGAAGAAAATGCCGGTGGCGGAACCATAGTAACAGCTCCTACCTGCGGATCCTGCGGAGTGGTGCCTGCTGTTTTGTACCACGTTCAGAATACGTATGATTTTTCGGATATAAAAATCCTTCGCGCTCTGGCAACCGCTGCTTTGATTGGAAACCTGGTGAAAGAGAACGCTTCCATTTCCGGCGCTCAGGTAGGATGCCAGGGCGAAGTAGGAACGGCTTGTTCAATGGCTGCCGGTGGCGCAGCACAACTTTTCGGAGCAACTCCTTTTCAGGTTGAATATGCTGCCGAAATGGGTCTTGAACATCACCTCGGTTTAACCTGCGACCCCGTTGCCGGACTGGTTCAGATTCCATGCATCGAACGTAACGCTATCGGCGCCGGACGTGCAATGGATGCCAGCGCGTACGCCTTGCTTTCCGATGGTCAACACCGGGTTAGTTTCGATAAAACATGTCTTGCGATGAATCAGACTGGTCACGATTTGCCCGATATTTACAAGGAAACTTCGGAGGGTGGTTTGGCGTTGCTTGTGAAATGAAGAAAATAGAACCACTGAGGCACTAAGTACACTGAGAACCACTGAGAAATAAGATCTTATTGATAACCTGACCTAAATCATTTAATTTTAACACTTAGTGCCTGTTTGAGAACTAAGTGTCTCACCGGTAAAAAAATCAGAAATGAAAAAATACGCCATTATAGTCGCCGGGGGAACCGGATCGCGCATGAAAGGCGATGTACCCAAGCAGTTTATGTTACTTTTGGGTAAACCGGTCGTTCAGTATTCAATTGAAGCTTTCCACACTTATGATCCCTCTATACAAATAGTGCTTGTTATTCATCCTGATTATCTGCTGTTTTGGGAAAAGCAATGCCACGAATTTCATATCTCAGTTCCTTTCAGAGTTGTAAAAGGGGGCGAAACAAGGTTCGATTCGGTGAAAAACGGACTAGATACAATAGATGATGAAGATGGTTTTGTTGCTGTTCATGATGCCGCGCGGCCGGTGATAAATACTGATTTTATCGATAGCATTTTTACAGAAGCGGCCATACATGGTTCTGCAATGCCGGGCATTCCTTTAAATGATACTATTCGTGTTATAGAAGGCGATGCTTCGCGACAACTCGACCGTACTTTTTTACGAGCTATGCAAACGCCCCAGGTTTATAAGATTCCGGAACTCAAAAGGGCTTACTCGCAGCCTTATTTGCCTGTATTTACTGATGATGCATCGGTTATGCAGTCGGCAGGATTCCCGTTACACCTCAGCGAAGGCAGACCAGGAAATATTAAAATAACTCATGCTTCGGATATTGCTTTGGCAGAAGTGTTATTGGCGGTTCAGGATACGTAAGAACCAGGAAAGTTGAATATTATAACCAAATTTCGAAAAAGTCAGATGTAATATTCCCATAAAAAAATCGATGTCGTGAAAAATATATTTATCAGCTTCTTAGTTATGTTTTCATTTCCGGTTCTTCACGGACAGAATGTCGATTCGCTAAGAATTATGTCTTTTGAAAAAGCTCATCCGAATCTGAATTATCAGAAATTAGTACAGAAATACAAAAACCTGCCGCAACCTGCTGATTCTACTGAATTTGAGTATTTGTATTACATTAAGTACAAAAATCACGACTTTTCTTATTTCGACCTGACTTCGGATGAAAAGTTCTTTCGGGAAAGATATAATTCAGGAAAATACCAGGAATCGGCAGAACTCGGAATGAAACTATTACAAAAAGATCCAACCGATCTCAAAACGCTTTTGTATACAGCGGTAAGTTTCAAAAATATTAATCAATCCGATAGTGCTGCTGAATTACAAAAAAGGTTTAACCTGCTTATAAATATAATCAGCAAATATGGTGACGGGAAAACAATCGAAACAAGTTACCAGGTCGTAAAGATTTCTGACGAGCATGCCATTCTGGAAAACACAAAAGATATGTTTTACAATAGAAAAACAAAGCAACAATCTGACTGTATAATCGACTCGTGGGACATCTTCAGTGCTAAAACAAAGAAGAATTATCAGCTACATTTCAAATTTAATACACTTTATACAGATCCCAAAAAATAAACTGTTACTTCTTACGATAAAGTTTGGTTTCGTTTAAAATGATATTGTTTCGAATTCTTATTGGTTTTGTGAAATTCAATTGATTTTCCGGATTATCGTCTCCCCTTCCATTCATACTTCCCAATATTTCCAATTATTCCGATAAAAACCGTATAAACGGCGTTTAATAATTCCATAAAAGGAAACAGCCACAGCAATGCACCGCTTTTCTGAAATCGTGCGAAACTGAGCATTAAAGGAAAATCAATTATCATTTTTGCCAGGTATACCAAGAGGAATATTTTGTAAAATCCCGGAAATAGAATCGCTGAAATCCCTGAAATGAGAAGGATTGCATTTGCAAGGTAAACCAATATTGATGTTGCAATTAACATGGGATCGGTATAACCTTTGCTTTTCGAAACCCAGCGCATCCGCTGCTGCAGAAATGGTTTTATACCTTTTATGGCAGTAGTTTTTACAATGGCATCAGCCGATTTTAAGAAACGAATTGACCCCGCACCGAATTTCTTTTTAATGCTCATCATTAGGAACATATCATCGCCCGACGGAAATTCCATATGCCCCGAAAAACCTCCGCAACTTTCGAAAGCCTGACGCGTAAAAGCAATATTTGCCCCATTGGCGAGTAAAGGAAACCCTGCACTGCACGATCCGGCTGCCGACGAAATAAGGCTCATAAACTCCAGCGACTGAAGTTTTCCGAAAACACTACCACCATCAGTCATTTGAACTGCTCCGAGGATCATTTGCGGTTTAAGCCGGTCGTAAAAAGCAGCAATAGTCGAAATCCAGGAACTGCCGGCGGTACAATCGGCATCGGTAATTACAATCAGGTCACCACCTGATAATTTAATTCCATGGCTTAAAGCGGCTTTTTTCCCAAATCCATCATCAGGCTCCAGTGAGATAAATTTCAGGTCTGGAATACCTTTCAGTTTAGAAGTTATTTCCTCAAATCTTCGTTTTGTTTCATCTGTTGAATGATCGTCAACAATTATCATTTCAAAATGCTCAGGCGGATAATCCTGTTTCAGAAGGCTTTCAAGTAATGATCCGATAGCAGATGCTTCGTTGCGGACAGCAACTATTATACTTATTTTGACATAATGTTTTTGATCCGATCTTTCGAAATCATTTAGCTTGAACCATCCAACAGAAATGGCTGAAATCAGCAATGCATAACACAGTATTATGGCGAAGGAAACAAGCAGGAAAATCATCGTCTGAAAAATTTTAACCTGAAAATAACCAGTACACCGGCAAGTGACGGCAATGCAATATTAACCAGCCAGATCAATGTTGATGCCGAAACAACAGCCAGTGAAGCTGATGCATCAAGTCCTGAGCTCCCTGCCAAAAGACCAAATAGAAAAACAGACACAGATCCGCGGACCCCAAGTTCAGTTAAAGCCACGGTTGGTATGGAGGCCAGCGTAAGGTATATAACCGGAATAACCGTCATGCATTGCAAAGCGGTGAAATTTAATCCTGTTAACCGGATAGCGAGAAAAAATTGTGTGGAAAATATGAGGTAACGCGTCGTGCTTAGCAAAATCACTTTCAGGAGTAATTGTTTGGGACATGCGGCAATAGCGTCGATGGCGGTTTTTATTTTTTCGGCATATTTGGCTGGTATAAGTATCGAAATACGGTGCAACACCGAAATATTGAAATAGGCAACAAGCAGCAGCAACGATAAAGTAACCAGTGTTACCGAAAACCCGTTTACCAGCCACGAGCTGTCGTTAATCAAAGCCGACAGATAAAGCGGCGCAAATACAACGTATGCCACTGTCCCGAATACTATGGTGACAATAAGCTGACTAAA
>CAZOXJ010000064.1:0-13651 GCA_964583325.1 uncultured Lentimicrobiaceae bacterium | reverse complement strand
GAAAAAATGTACGAAAGCGACAGCGTGGCGATACTGAGCCTCGTGGCAATATCAAGTGTTTTTCGTACTTTTGGCGTTAAGATCAAAATGAGGGGTTAGGGGTTAGGGATTAGGTTTTGGGGGATCAGCTTCAAAACTTCAGGCTCCGATAAAGTAACCGGGAAACCAAAACTTTATACTTTTCATCAATACATTGCAAAAAAGCAGCACAACTTAACTTTTCAGAATTTTGGCAAGCGAACGTATCATTTTAGGCATCGACCCCGGAACCAATATCATGGGTTTCGGATTAATTCTGGATAAAGGTAAGAAAATTGAACTTATTGCGCTCGATGTCATAAAACTTGACCACCTCGATACGCAGCCACTGAAGCTGAAAAGCATTTTCGAGAAAGTGCTTGCGCTTATTGATCATTACCATCCGGATGAAGTGGCTCTTGAAGCCCCCTTTTTTGGTAAAAATGTGCAAAGTATGCTTAAACTTGGCCGTGCACAGGGTGTGGCAATGGCAGCCGCTTTGTACCGCGATATTCCTATTTTTGAGTATTCGCCCCGTAAAGTAAAGCAATCCATAACCGGTCACGGAAATGCCTCAAAGGAACAGGTTTCGGCCATGATAAACCGTCTAGTTGTAATAGCTGAACAACCCAAATACTTTGATGCTACTGATGCCGTGGCTGTGGCCTGCTGCCATTATTTTCAGCGAACAGCGGAAGGACCGGCTACCAGCTATACTGGTTGGGGTGCTTTTGTGAATAATAATCCGGGAAGGGTGAAATAATAAATGTGGGATGTGGGATGTGGGAGTGATGATGGGGGTGAATATGACTATTAATGCCAGTTGCCCCTTTCAAATTAATCAGTTAATTCAAATTTCCAGTTTCTGCTTTCGGCTTTCTCAATCTCCAAAATTAGATCTCTTCCAGCTAAATCAAACATCGATAAAGTGTGGAAATCAATGTCTTTATTTCTCCGTTTCATCTCAACTATTCCGTTCTGCAAGTTTAGAAGGTTCCCTCCAGCAAGATAGTGTAAAGTCAATTTCTCAATTGGAATATCACTCAAGGTCAAAATTTCTTTAATTCCGCTGAGAAATTGATCATTAACACAATGATTCTTAACAATAATTCTGGACTGTCTGAAAGTTAACTTAAGTCCATTTTTATATGCACGAAGTTTTGTAATAAAAATCGGCAAAAAATAAACTATCAGAAGAACTGCGCAAAAGAATAGAATAAATACTAATAATATAAAAACATCTTTCGTATTCATGCAATGGGACAATTTTATTGTAAGATATTCGTATTAAACACATTACTTGATTATCTGAAATAGGTAATAACTGCTCGTTTTTACCTGAAATCGTAGTCAACTTTTCACTTTTCACCCTTCACTTTTCACTCTTCACTAAAAAAAGCCTACATCAGTTTCTGATAAGCTTGCCACCAGCGATCGGGGATTTCGTCGGCAAGGGCAGTTTGATAATCGGCGGCTGAGCATGGCACAATATAGTGGCGGCGGAACTTTTCGCGTATATTATCGGTACATTTCAGCTCCATCCACCAACGCTCCGAAGCTTTGCTTTTATAAAAAACTATGCCGTCTTCAAAATCGGTAACCTGCACGGTGTAACGAATGTAATTATCAGTTCCTGTCGAAGGATGATCGTCCTGGCGGTGATAAAATCCATCGATAAAATACCAGATCATCTGCGCCAACAAATGTGCCGTTTGACCGTTGCGATCGAGAGCGGGATTCATCTCGAAAAATCCGGCTGAAGTAATTTTGTCGCTCATTCCGGCATAGCGCACAATCTGGCAGGCTTCTTCACCATAAAAACCATTCGGAGTTGCATTGGCATTTCCTGGAGCATCACTTTGCCGGATGGCCGACATATCGAACGAAAAAAGATCAGCATTTCGTACAAGAGGTTCAACCTGAGTAATATCGCTGTGTAAAACGCCAAGCCTGTAAACATCGAAAAACAAGTTACGCATCAGGTCGATGGCACCTTGTTCAACAAAATAGGTTTGATAACCTATGTTTGTATAATTGAAAAGGAAATTCGGTTTATGAAGGATAATATGGCTGAGGTAGGACCGCGAATTCAGCCGTGCTTCGCTTTCGCCCAGGTCGAACATATTATCGATTGCCGCAATATTGATGATGTTTTTTCGGTTTTTGTAGGCGCGGTAAATGGCGTAAGTTAAATCCTGTCCACCGCCAATAACCAATGGGATAATGTTTAGTTCCAGTAGAGCTTCAACCACCGATGTAACGGCAAAATACGTGTCGTCAACCGTATCACCCCGCATAATATCACCCAGATCAGCCACCTTAGTTTTGTAATTTCCTGGCAGGAGTCTGTAAAGGTATTCGCGTACACTTAGTGAGGCCATTGCACAACCCTGGTTATCAACAGCATTACGGTCGTCGTCAACACCAATAATGGCAATTTCAATATCAGCCAGGTCGGGGAAACCGTTTTCTACATCATGTTTACTGAAAACTTCACCTAAGCGCTTGCCTGCGTGAGCGGCCACATTGGGAAGAATAATTTCCTGAACCGGTTTAAAGTAGCTGGAAATATGCATGGGTTAGGGGTTGGGCTTTGGGATTTAGGGTTTAGGGATAAGGAAGAACGGTACAAGGGAGAGTGGGAGACCCTATTTCAATTTTCTATTCACTATTAACTTATGGTCAAGCCCTCACGCCTTCTTCCCCCGGGGAACAAATTTCTTTTTAGCCGGAGCCGGAGCATCGCCTAATTTGAGGCATTCCTCAAGGGTGAGATTGGCAGGTTCAGTACCTTTTGGGATTTTAATATTGTTCTTTCCAATCGCGATATATGGCCCATAACGTCCATTAAGGACAAGAACATCAGGGCGTTCAGGAAATGCTTTGATAGTGCGGTTCGCGTTTTCGGTACGTTTTTCTTCTATCAGTTCAATAGCACGTTCGATGGTAATTGAAGCCGGATCATCTGTTTTTTTGAGTGAACAGAATTTTGATTGATGCAGCACATACGGGCCGAAACGGCCAATAGCTACGGTAACATCAGCATCCTCAAACTGACCGAGCATACGGGGATAATCAAATAGTTTCAACGCTTCCTCCAGGGTAATATTTTCGAGGGTTTGTCCTTTGCGGAGCCCGGCAAATTTTGGCTTATCAGGCGAATCGGTTTCTCCCATCTGGGCAATAGCGCCAAACCGGCCAAGTTTTACATAAATATTGATGCCTGTTTCGGGATCAACGCCAAGTAATTTTTCGCCTTTGGCTTTCTCGCCGCTTTCAAGTGTTTCGAGTACTTTTTTGTGAAAAGGAGTATAAAACTCACTTATCATATGGTTCCAGGCTTTAAGGCCATCAGCAATTTCATCAAATTCTTTTTCAACGCTGGCGGTAAAATTGTAGTCCATAATATCGTCGAAATACTGCTGCAGGAAACGGGTTACCAGTTCGCCGGTATCAGTCGGGAAGAGTTTTGATTTCTCAAATCCGAATTTCTCACTTTTGGTAGTTTCCTTAATTTTTCCGTCTTTCAACAGCAATTGACTTATATCGCGGGTGTTGCCATCCCTGTCTTCTTTAATAACATATTCGCGTTTAATGATAGTCGAAATTGTAGGTGCATAGGTGGATGGACGACCGATACCCAGTTCTTCGAGTTTCTTTACCAGGCTGGCTTCGGTGTATCGAGGCTGACTGGTCGAAAATTTCTGAACCGCTTCAATCTGCTTCATATCAAGCTTTTCGCCTTTTTTTACAGGAGGTAGCAGTCCTTCTGTCTGTTCGGCATCATCATCGGTCGATTCCATATACACTTTAAGAAAACCGTCGAATTTGATTACTTCGCCCATGGCAACAAACTGTTCTTTGCTGTTGGAAAGGTCGATGGTTATATTTGTTTTTTCCAACACGGCATCAGCCATTTGCGATGCGATGGTACGTTTCCATATCAGTTCGTAGAGGCGTTTCTGCGATGCATCACCGTCAATTGAGCTGGCATTCATATAGGTTGGGCGGATAGCTTCGTGAGCTTCCTGTGCACCTTTGCTTTTGGTGGCAAACTGACGCGATTTATGGTACTGTTCGCCAAATTGGGAGTTAATTTCTTCTTTAGCCATACCGAGAGCCGTTTTCGAGAGGTTCACGGAGTCGGTACGCATATAGGTAATTTTACCGCTTTCGTATAGTTGCTGAGCTACCGTCATAGTCCGGCTTACCGAAAATCCCAGTTTGCGGCTGGCTTCCTGCTGAAGCGTTGAAGTTGTAAAGGGCGGTGCAGGCGAGCGTTTTCCTGGTTTTTGTTCAACATCGGCAACCGTATAAATGGCTTTGCTGCATAACTCAAGAAAAGCACGTGCTTCCTCAAGAGTAGGAAACCGTTTTGGCAGGTCGGCCTTCATTTCAGCCTTGCCCTTATCGTTATTAACACCAAATAACCCGCTTACTTTATATGCAAATGTCGATTGAAAACCCCGGATATCTTCCTCACGCTCAACAATCAGCCTGACGGCAACGCTTTGAACGCGACCTGCTGATAATGCCGGTTTCACTTTTTTCCATAGTATGGGTGATAATTCAAAACCTACAAGCCTGTCGAGCACACGGCGGGCCTGTTGCGCATTAACCAGGTTAAGGTCTATTTTACGAGGGGTTTTTATAGCTTCGGTAATGGCTGTTTTTGTAATTTCATGAAAAACAATCCTGTTGGTTTTTGCCACATCAAGTTTGAGTACTTCAGCCAGGTGCCACGAAATGGCTTCTCCTTCGCGGTCCTCGTCAGTTGCTAACCATACCGTTTCGGAAGCATCGGCGAGTTTCTTCAATTCGCTTATCACTTTCTTTTTGTCGGGCATAACCTCATATACCGGCTTAAACTGATTGTTCACTTCTATACCAAGTTCTTTGGTTGAAAGATCGCGCACATGGCCGAAACTCGACTTAACAATAAAATCCTTACCCAGGTAACCTTCGATGGTTTTGGCTTTGGCAGGAGACTCGACAATAACAAGATTTTTACTCATACTTGATGGTTTTATACCAGAAAATCAGCTGCAAAGTAACGCAATAAAATTACAACTGAGAGGACATATTGTAATGTATACCTTATTATTGCAATTCGGCGATGATTCATAAATGGCTGTTTATACATATGAATGAATACTGCAAGCATCAGAATTACAAGCAGATACATATCGAATTCCGTGCCTTATTTTATCGTAAATTTGCAAATTGAAAAAAAGCAGAATTATTTTAAAATAACAGAATCAATAGTGGAAATTAAAAAGAAAGCATACATCGAGACTTATGGATGCCAGATGAATTTTTCGGACAGCGAAATTGTAGCCTCTATTATTGCAACGCAGAATTACGAATCAACCACCGACATAAAAGAAGCTGATCTTATATTGTTGAATACCTGTTCGATACGCGACAATGCCGAACAGCGGGTACGCAACCGACTCAACGAACTTCACGCACTTAAACGCAAGCATCCCGGGCTTGTAATCGGGTTGTTGGGCTGTATGGCTGAGCGATTGAAAGATAAATTGCTGGAAGAGGAACGTCATATCGATCTTATAGTCGGGCCCGACGGTTACCGGCATTTGCCCCAATTGCTCGAACAGGTTGAAAGCGGTCAGAAAGCGATTAATGTATTGCTTTCGGCTGACGAAACATACGCCGATATTAACCCAGTTCGTACTAATGGAAGTGGTATTACAGCATTTATCAGTATTATGCGGGGCTGCGAAAACTTCTGTTCATACTGCGTTGTGCCATACACACGCGGTAAGGAGCGAAGCCGGAATCCGCAGACTATACTAAATGAAGCCCGCGGACTATTCGCCCAGGGATTTCGCGAAGTGACCTTGCTGGGGCAAAATGTAAACTCCTACCATTGGGAAGATAACGGAATTCCCATAGAATTTCCTGCATTACTTGAGGACGTTGCAGCTATCGATCCATTGTTACGGGTTCGGTTTGCTACCTCGCACCCCAAGGATATTTCCGATGATTTACTGGAAGTAATCGCTTCGCGCGAAAATATTTGCAAATCTATCCATCTGCCTGTTCAGTCGGGCAGTACACGTATGCTAGGGATGATGAAACGCAGCTATACCCGCGAATGGTACATGGATCGTATCGCTGCAATTAAGCGGATTGTGCCTGGATGTGCCATTACCACCGATATTATTGCCGGTTTTTGTTCCGAAACGGACGAAGACCATCAGGAGACTATTTCGGTAATGCGTGAAGTGGGATATGATTATGCTTATATGTTCAAATACTCCGAAAGGCCTAATACTCTTGCAGCTAAAAAATTCCCCGACGACGTGCCCGAAGATGTAAAAAGCCGCCGCCTCGACGAAATTATTGCTTTGCAGCAGGAGCTTTCGCTGAAGAGTAACAAGCTTGATATTGGCAAAGAATTCGAAGTGCTGGCCGAAGGTGTTTCAAAACGTTCGGATCAGCAACTTTTTGGACGTACAAGCCAGAATAAAGTGGTGGTTTTTGCGCGCGAAGCATATAATCCGGGCGATTACGTAAAAGTGAAGATAGTATCATGTACGGCAGCCACACTTCGTGGGGAACTTTTAAAATAAAGTGAGTAAAGTAAATAATCCGCTACAAGATTTGTATGGAAAACGTTACAAATTAAGCGTTTCCCCTACTACATCGCAACCGCCGTTTCTGAATATATTTGCAATTATTTTTTTACTTAACAACTTAACAAAGGATAATCCGGACAAAAAGGTGAAAAACTTACCTCATTTTCTCAATCGGGGGAAGAACTTTCATTAGCCCTGTAAAACCGGTTTTTAACCAATTTAAAACTGTAACCTAAAATAAAGCAGTTCTGATAGATAAATATATTTTCTATTTATTATATCTTTGCTGTTTTACAATATATTATATAAATACATTAATGAAGTTCTAATGAAGAATAAATTACTCGCATTTAAGCTGTTTTGTTTGTCAATCATCGGCTTAACACTGTTTTCGTGTGTGCCACAGGCCAAAATGAAGTACCTTCAGGATAAGGAAGGCGACACCGCAAAATATGAATTTCAAACGCTAAAACCTGATTATACAATCAAGCCCGGCGATTATTTATATGTCAGGGTCCTTTCGCTCGACCAGAAAAGCAATGAGTTATTTGCTACTATTGCCGGGTCGGCCGCGGGAAACTATAACATGAATATTACGGATCAAAACCTGTATTTAACCAGCTATTGGGTTAACGATTCAGGGTATATCGATTTCCCTTTATTCGGTAAAATTGATGCAGCCGGACTTACTATTGATGAAATGCAGAATACCATGAATAAGAAAGTATCGGAAATTATTATAGGGGCCAGTGTGGTTGTAAAATTGGTAATGTATAATATTTCGATGCTTGGCGAAGTGAAATCGCCCGGCAAATACCCCATCTATAATAACCGCATCAATATATTTGAAGCGCTCGCTATGGCAAATGATCTTACTGCTTTTGCCAACAGGAGCAGAGTACAGATTATCCGTACCGAAGGCACTAAAACCAATGTGGTTGTGTTCGATTTGCTGAATAAAGATATTCTTTCATCGCCCTACTATTACCTTCAGCCTAACGATATTATATACGTAGAACCACTGAAAGAAAAAACCTGGAGATATGAAACTTTCCCATATGCTCTGGCATTATCAACTATCAGCTTAGTACTTGTTGTTTTAACATTCTTCAAATAATGGACAATAATCTCCCCCAATATAACGAATTGCAGCAAGAGCAGTCGATCGACATCAAAGCTTTGTACTATAAGTTTCTCAGCTATTGGTACCTGTTTTTTATAACCATAGTGCTGGTGATGCTCATTGCTTTTTTATTTAATAAATACACCAAACCGGTTTATAAAGTTAAAACTACAGTACTGATCACCGAGGAAAAAGGCGGATTAAGCGATGCTCAATCGTTGCTGGGATTCGGTAATATTACCAATACCCAGAAACTGCAGAATCAGATCGGAATTTTAAAATCGAGATCACTGGTATCGCGAACACTAAAATCACTCAATTTTAATGTTTCCACTTTTAAGGAAGATAATTTTGTGACTTCCGAAGTGTATAAGGAATCGCCTTTTGATATTCTTGTCGACACATCACATTTACAACCCATTGGTAATATTAAATTCTTTGTAACCATACTCTCCGAGCAGGAATACAGGCTTGAGGCGGAAGGCCAGGATTTGGTGCAATACGATTACAGGACATTCAAGGACACCGACAAGAAAGTTGCTTTACTCAAATATGATAAAAACCATAGGTTTGGCGATCATGTATCGACAGCTAATTTTGGTTTCCAACTCGAAAAAACCTCAAAATGGGATTCTAAAACGGTAATCAACCAGCGATATTTTTTTACATTCAATTCGCTTGACGCTATGATTTCGCAGTTTTCGGGTTACGAAATAGAGCCTATCAATAAAGAGGCTTCCATTGTGGAAATTGCACTGAAAGGAAACAATTCGCAAAAAGCAGTCGATTTTCTTAATCAGCTTACCCGCGAGTACATCAGGCAAGGTCTCGAAAAGAAAAACCAGATTGCCATTAATACCATTTTATTTATTGATGGCCAGTTACTCGAAATTCGTGATTCGCTGAATACCAACGAAAATGTGCTGCAAAACTTTCGTACCAACAACCAGATTATGAACCTTGATGCTCAGGCGCAGCAGGTTTATACAAGCATTACTGAACTTGAAAAGGAAAAAGCGGTACTTCTGGTAAAGGCAAAATATTACAACAATCTGAAAGAATACATTGAAAAAAACAAGGACGATATCAACGGTGTAGTGGTTCCGTCATCCATGGGAATTGATGATCCTGTAATGACACAGATACTGAACCAGCTGCAGGACCTATACACCGAACGATCCGAACGGCTTATCAGTACCAAACCAAATAATCCGATGGTGCTTGCTATTGACCAGAAAATTGCAAATACTAAAAAAGCACTCACCGAAAGTATCAGCAATATTGTTAAAACCTCTGATATTAGCCTTAAGGATATTGATTCACGTATCGATAAACTTTCAGGATTTTTCCGCAACCTGCCGGCTACACAACGCCAGTTGATAGGCTTCGAACGTAAATACAATCTGAACGATGCAATTTACACCTATTTGCTTCAGAAGCGATCGGAAGCTGCTATTACCAAAGCAAGTAACACTCCTGACAACGAAATAGTTGACGTTGCTGATCCTGTAGTTAAAGAACAGGTTTTTCCGAAAACCAGTCTCAACTATACCATTGCTTTTCTGTTAGGCTTGATAATTCCGTTGTTGTACATCCTGGGTAAAGATTACCTTAACGATAAAGTTGTTAATAAGAATGATATTGAAAAACATACAAACCTGCCTGTAATCGGGCATGTATTACACAATAAACACGAAAGCAATATTGTAGCTTACTCAGCACCTAAATCTGCAATTGCCGAGTCGTTCAGGGCTTTGCGTACCAACCTGCAATACATGACCCAGGGCAAGGAAAAGTTTACCATACTTATTACCAGTACCAGCGTAAGTGAGGGCAAAACATTTACTTCGATGAACCTGGCGTGTATCTATGCTCAGTTTGACCGTAAAACGCTGCTCATGGGATATGACCTGCGTAAACCCAAAATTTACCAGGATTTTGGATTGAAAAATACCGAAGGAATTACTTCTTACCTTATCGGGAAAAGTAAACTGGAAGACATTATTCAGAAATCGCCTGTACCCAATCTTGATATTATTTCGGCAGGCCCGGTTCCGCCAAACCCGGCTGAGCTTATTGCTTCACCATTGAATATCAAAATGCTGAAAGAGCTTCAGCAGATGTATGATTATATCATTATTGATACACCGCCTGTAGGAATTGTTACGGATGCATTCCTGCTCATTCCTTATTCCGATGCTAATATTTTGCTGGTGCGTCAGAATCTGACCAATAAGAAAGTTTTTGAATCCATTGCCGGTGATTTCGAAAAACGGAATGTTCCCAATACCACGGTGCTTGTTAACGATGTGAAACCCGACAGGTCAGGAGCCGGTTACGGTTATGGCTATGGCTACGGCTACGGTTATGGCTACGGTTATGGCTACGGACACGGTTATGGCTACGGTTACTATTCTGACGATGCTAAAAAAGATCAGGATACTTCCTTGTTTAAGAGGATGTTCAGCAAATCAACCTAGATAATAACGATTTGATATAATGCAAAAAGGGGCTGTCGGAAAACAGCCCCTTTTTATTTCACTCCTGGTTTCAGCCTATTTAAAAGCTTTTTCAAGCAATCCATCGCCGCTCAGCTTCAGTCGTTCAAAATACGATGGAACTTCTTTGCCCAGCATTTTATCCACATAAATTTTAGCCAGGTACTGGCCAAGCATAAATCCTTGTCCGCGGAAACCTACAAACAATCCGAGATCTGGATCAAGAATCATTCGGGGCTCAACATAATAACCGGCCCATACTGCCTGGAAACCAACTGATGAAAGTTGAGGCAACCAATCAACAAATACTTCGGAAACAATTTCGAGGAATTCCTTTGAGTTTATTTTCAGATTTTTATCCGTCTCCATTGGCTCAATCTGTGGTGATGCGCAACCGATAATCTGGCCGGTTTCACCCAGTTGCTGTCCGTAAACAGCTGTAAATCCTTTGTATTTGCGGCGGTCGATAAGCATATCGAGCGGCTGACCATTGATACCCATGTTTGGCATTCGTCGGGTAATAAAGGCCTGGTGTTTAACTGGATACAGACCGGTTTCGATTCCCAGTTGTTTCGAAAATTTATCTGCTTCAGGGCCTAAGGAATTTACAAAATGTGGAGTATGAAATTCGACATATTGTTTTTCATGGTCCCTGGCCAGCACAATATATTTTCCGTTTTCTTTCCTTACATCCAGCAATTGGCAGTCTTCATAAATTCGTCCGCCTTTTTCCACTCCAATACGGCGTATCAGGTCGATAACGCGTCCGGGAGTAGCCTGCCAGCAATCGCGGGTGATAAGTGCTGCCTGGTAATGTTTACCAAGGTTTGGGTTAATATTTGGCGATATTTCTTCCCGGTAATCTTTAGGATCAACCATATACGCATCCGACCATGAACGAGAATCCTCCAAAGCGCGGAAAGTTGCATCGTCGTGTGCAAAATTCACATAGCGTGTCGAAAGGAAATTGATATCCCGTATTTTTTGAAGATCCTTGAAAATTTCGAGGTTGTGGCGTGCAATGTCGGCAATTTCGGGCAAACTGAAAGCGGGGCGTCCGCCGGCAATATTTCGCCACGAAGCGCCACGGCCGTAATTGATAAGCGCTGGTTTCAATCCGGCTTCGGCCATATACCGGAACAATGCGCTTCCGCCGATCCCGCCGCCTGCAATCAAGGCTTGCACCTCAACTACACGGGCTTTACTTTTACTGTTGTTGATAATGATATTTTCGCGCACATTTTTAGGGAATAGTTCGCCCATTGCAAGCTGGTTGCTTAGCGGACCGCGGGGAGTTGCATCGCCAACCACACTTATTCCTTTGTTGCGCAGCACTTGCTTTACTCTCCGGATGCAGCGTTTTCCGCGACAGGCACCCATTCCGAGGCGCGTGGTATGTTTTATTTCATCAACCGATATAAACTTGCGTTCGCCAATGGTATTTACAATTTCGCCAAGGGTAACATCATCGCAATGGCAAACGTACATTTCGTGGCTGCCGGTGTATTCAACAGGAGTCATCACGATTGGCTCGGGGTAATTTTCTTTCAGGATAAAACCTCGCACTTCAAGCAAGCTTTCGCCTTGAATATCGAGTGCTTTAACACGTGCAATATCCGTTTTATTCGGTTTTTTAAGAATTTTCTCAATAACTCCGTTTCCAAGAATTTTGCCTTGATTATCAACCAGGAACACTTCTTTGTTTTCTTCAGCGAAATATTCAATAGGCAGAAAAACCCAGTCTTTTTTAGGGGCATAACCAAAAATAGCAAGTCCCGGACATTGATACACGCAATCCATACAACCCACGCACTTTTCGAAGTCAATCTGGGGAACAGTACTGGTGGAAGTTTTAGTAATAGCTCCGTGCGGACAGGCGAACTCGCAGGGATTGCAGGCAAAACCATACAGGCAGTCGATCTGAACAAAAGGTTTTCCGTTAAAGCGTTCGGGTGTTGGACGATAAGGTTCCTGAATTACACGGTGCGGGTGTTGCTGTGAATCGATATACTCCTTCGAAACATTCAGGTATGCATCGTAATTCACATTTTCGCCCATATCCTGAAGGATCTCATAAGCAACCTGGTTGCCTCGCAATACCGCGCTGGTGCCTTCACCTATGCGGATGGCATCGCCTGCCCCGTAACAATTACGTCCAAAAATTTCGTTTCCCTTAATGATAAGCTGATCATCAGCAACAAGCCCTGTGCAGATGTTTATAACATCAATATCCCCGATTATTTTCTCGGTTCCGGGTATAGGTTCGAAGTTTTTCGATTCGGCTACCACAGCGCCGATTATACCGGTGTTATCTTCATTGGGCAATGCTTTTAGCAAAATGTGCGAAGTCATAACCGGAATTCCCAAACGGCGGACACGGTTTGCCTGAACCGGAAAGCCGCCTTCGTTGGGTTGAGCTTCGATGATGGCTTTAACCTCGGCTCCGGCCTGCATAAGCTGGTACGAAGTGAGGTAACCAATATTTCCGGCCCCGACCGTAAGCACTCTTTTGCCAAGCAGGGTAAGTTCGTTGTTCATCATTTTCTGAACAACAGCCGCTGTATAAACACCCGGTAAATCATCGTTTTCGAATGTGGGCATAAACGGAACCGCACCGGTGGCAACCACCATGTATTCAGCATCGACGTAATAAATTTCCTCGGTTTCTATATTTTTAACCGCGATACGTTTACCTTCGAGTATATCCCAAACTGTACTGTTGAGGAAAATTCCTTCGTGGCTATTGCCGGCTAATGTTTTTGCAATATCAAATCCCCGCATTCCGCCGAATTTCTTCTCCTTCTCGAAAAAGAAAAACTGGTGTGTCTGCATCAGGAACTGACCCCCGATTTTATCATTATTGTCAATAACGATATTGTCAACTCCCTGTTTTAATAGCTCCTCGCGGCAGGCTAATCCGGCCGGGCCGGCACCAATAATGGCTACCGTGGTTTTGTAAACATCAATTGGTTTTTCGGTATTTACCGCACGCGCTTCGGGCGAAAAATCGTGAGGGATTTCACTTACTTCTTTTATCCCGTCTACTTTGGTGATACAGATACGACGAATTTGTCCATCGACAAGCATTTCGCATGCGCCACATTTTCCGATGCCGCATTCGAGGCTCCGTTCGCGGTTCGATAAACTGTGGCTGTGAACCGGAAAGCCAGCCTGGTGCAATGCGGCAGCAATGGTAAATCCTTTTTCACCGGTAACGGTAGTTCCTTCGTACGTAAAATTAATTTTCTCAACTACAGGTACTTCCAGGATGGGATGTTCAGTTATTTTATTCATAACAGGTAAGAACAGTAATGTTTTTTCAAATACTCTTTTCAGAGTTTCACGGAGCAAAATTATATTTTTTATCGTCCTGTTAATTAAATAACAGATAATTTAGAAAGAGTATTTAT
>CAZOXJ010000063.1:7218-19502 GCA_964583325.1 uncultured Lentimicrobiaceae bacterium | reverse complement strand
TGAAACCAGAAACTTGAAACATGAAACTCTTATTTCGTAAGTTGCTCAATCACATGATCGCTCCGTTCTTCGTCAGTTTCAAAGTTTGTTTTAAGGTAATTAGGGAAAAAGAATAATTTGAGGATCAGAAACATGATCAGTAATTTAATAATAATGATCGCCCACAACCTTTTACCCACGGTCATACTTTTGAATCCCTGGTAGTAAAACTGGTATATATTCCTGATAATCTGCATTATGAAGACTTATTGATTCCCTTTATTCAGAGTTATAAAATTACCGGAAAAATGTTCACTGATGAATATTTCATGTACATTAATTTCACTGGTGGCTACACTGATGACCTCCGCCCTCTCCATGATGCGATTCATGCTGATGACAGCTTTCGCCGCTATCGGTCACCGCACCCGAAATATAGCTCTTAACCACTTCCTGTGCATCGCCGGAGCATCCTCTTATCACTTCGATACCTGAATTATACAACACATTTATTGCACCGCCACCAATTCCGCCGGCGAGCATAATAGTAACGCCATCGGCAGCCAGAACCCCGGCTATATTTGACTTACAGCCACATCCCTGAACGGATGGAATTGTATTGATTTTGGATATTTCATTTTTTTCAGATATGGTAAATACACTATAAAATTCACAATGGCCGAAGTGCTCATCAACCTGGTTGGTACTTGTAACCGGAACTGCTATTTTCATTTTTATTTCTATTTATTGGCTATTTATAATTGAGAGTATTTTTTATTGCCTCCAAGGGTTACTTTGTGATTCCCAATAGAGGTGCATGGTTATTTTTCCTGTCTTTAACGACAAGCGTGGTAAAATCCATTTTTAAGTTTCGGTTCAGCAATATATCATGGCCCAGGCAAATGCCGACAACCAGGGTTAAATCAATTTCCTCAGCATTAAGTTGGTCTGCCTGCCCCAGCGGATTGCACGAAACTTTGTGAATACAACTCGAATCGTTTACTTCGCTTTGCTTCAGCCCTCCAACGCTGCATGATATTGCTGACACATCAAACCATTCGTCTGTCAAAAGAGTTTCGATTGCTTTTGCGTATTGCTCCATGCCATAGCAATAGGCAATACCGATTCTCTGATACTTCATCAGCTTTGCATATTCAATAATCTCCTCCATCCGCGAAAGCGTTCCTGCCCTACCGACATCAACCAGTCCGGCAGCAGCCTTTACTATTTCGCTGGTTTTTGGGTCCTGGTAATGACTGATTACCTCAGTTTTTTCGAAAATTTCCAGTTCGCAGGAAGTTTGGCTCTTGCGGCACACTTTATCAGTGCAAGTAGTACAGTTCATATTAATTCATTTATGCTGACCAATTCCTTATTCCCAAAAGAGTCACATCCCTTGCACCTGATGTGATTCTCAAGGCCTTCAATTAATTTAAAACACTTACTGCATTTATACCATTGTTTCTCAAACTCAACATTTCCGCCTTCAATTTCAATGGCCATGCACTCAACAAAAGCTTTTGCAATTTTCTTTAATGCCCTGTTGTAGACTCTCGTAAATGTAGGCCTCGAAACACCCATCTTTTCAGCAGCTACATCCTGCGGCAGTTCCTGGTAATTAACCAGGTTGATACTTTCGTATTCGTCGAACTGAAGTTTTACAACTTCAAGTTCACACAACGGCATTCCGAATGGCTTGAAACCAGCCATTTTTGGCGGATTGAGGATTTTGCGGTTTCTAATGGGTCTGGGCATGCGTTTTATGATTTTTTGCTTTTTTGATTTCGGGAAAGAGCAGATAAATAATAAAGAATACTGCTGATAAAAGTAGGATACCTTTCCCGAATAAGCAATACGGCCCACAGTAAAAACTGCTTCCGAAGCCACAAAGACCTGAAGCACAACCTAAAACAACCATCAATACCCAATCAGCAAAGATGACGATTGGCAGTACGATAAGCACTTTAAAAAAGATTTGAGTTTTCATGACCTTTATTTTTATACAAAGGTAATGAACGCACGTTCATAATGCAATAGTATTTATATATTTGTACGAAATATTTTTTCGTGATACCCGAATTTTAAAAACATGAAACACAACAGTTCAATAGTATTAGATTCTTATAACCGTGTCATTCAATCCATTTGTTAGTCTTCAACCATTCTTTCAGTAATCCGGTCCAGTTGTCGATATCCAATCCTTGCTTGCGCATTCCAAATCCATGTCCGCCTTTTTCGTAAGTATTAATTTCGGAAGGGATTTTATTGTCCTGCAGGGCTTTGTAAAACATAAAACTATGTTCTACTGAAACAACATCATCATCTAATGCAGCTAGTATAAATGTCGGCGGTGTTTTATCAGTTACCTGAAGCTGGTTCGAAAAGCGGTTTAACTGTTCCTTAGAGGGCGTTTCACCTAACAGGTTTTGGCAGGTTCCATCGCCTGTCATCGAAATAACCGGATAAATCAGTATCATAAAATCAGGACGGGTTTGAGTATCAAAATGAGTTCCGGCAGTTGAAGCCAGGTGCCCTCCGGCCGAAAAACCAGCAATCCCGATTTTATTTTTATCAATATTCCATTTCCCGGCTCCTTCGCGGATTATCTGAATTGCAGTCTGCGCATCAGTTATCGGAATATCCGAATGATGGTTTGGCATACGATAATAAAGCACGAAAGCCGAAACGCCAAGCGTATTAAGCCATTCGGCAACCTGAGCACCTTCGTGAGCCACCGCCAGTCCACCATAGCCACCGCCGGGACAAATTAAAACAGCTGCTCCGGAAGCTTTTTCTTTCGGCACAATATAGGCGTACATCCGGGCTTCGGTAACATTGGTAACCCAGGAATTATCGTAATTCATTTCTTTTTCGGTGATTCCGCTATTTTCGGATGGTGCGTTTTTGTATAATTTAATTTCTTCCTGGGCTTGCATGGTGCCAATGATTAGTATCCCGATAAGAATAAGAATGGTTTTTTGCATGATCAATTTAATTTGGTAAGTAACAAACTCATTTCAGCAGATAAGTGCTACACTTTTATAAAAGTTTTGTTTTTGTACATATACCAAAGTATCAGGTACAAAATGCCAAAACCTCCGATGGCAAGCATCATGTAATTAAAGTCGCCAACAAATTGCTTTAATCCATACAATACCATTTCGGCAATTACATGAAAATTAAACACATGCGAAAGCATATAGGCAACAATGGCATTCATACCAATAACTTTCAAGGGAAATGCCCATTTGACTTTTCCTTTCACATCAATTATCCAATAGAATAACGACAATAAAAGGAAGCAAACACCCGAAGATGCAAGCACAAAAGAGCTTGTCCACAGCTTTTTAATAATCGGATGCCAAATTCCAAGTAACATTCCGGCCACAACGCCAGCAACGCCGATAACAAATAAATATAAAGCCACTTTATTGCGGGGCAGATCGGATTTTATCAGTTCGCCGGCAAAAACGCCCGACAATGTCGTAGCAATAAATCCAAACCCACTTAGCAGCCATGTATATTGAGTTCCGTCCTGAAAATTGCCAAACACCAGTTGGTCAACATACCATGCAAAACTGCTATCAGGCAATAAAACACCACGACCAACGCCCGGAACATTTGGAATGGTAAGCAGTAACGTATAAATAAGTAAGCTTGCACCGAAAATAAGCAAGCGGGTATTGCGTTTAAAATGAATATAGGCAATACCCGAAAAGATGTATCCTACTGCAATGGCCTGCAGTGTGTTGCTAAAAATGCTGAACGTTTCGATATTGAACTCCAGTAAATGCCCTTGAACAATCCAGCCTAAAATAAAAAGTATCACAAAACGCCTGATGAGCTTTGTATAAATAGCTTTTAAACCTGCGTTTTCCAGTTTTCGTTTCGACAAAGCGAAAGGGATGGCTGCACCTACTACAAAAAGAAATAAGGGCATCACTATATCATACAACGACGACCCAAACCATTCAGGATGATCAAATTGCTTTGCCAAGGCGTTTGTAAAAGGCGAGCCAACGCCCACATTCAGCGCTTGAAAAAAATGGTCGAGAAATATAATAAACAACATATCAAAGCCCCTCAATGCATCAATGGAAGCTATCCGGTTAAGCTTTTTCACTTCTTCGTTCATATTTCAATTTTTTGGGGGTTGGAAGCGTTACCGATCTTTTGCCTGACTACTTTTTCTGGTAAACCTTAACCCAGTCAACGGTCATAACTGCAGGAAATAAAGTGTCATCCACAGTTGGGCCACCCCAGTTGCCACCGATGGCAATGTTAAAAATCAGGAAAAACGGTTTATCGAATGGCCAGTTGTCAGCATTCCTTGCTTCAGGCTGATAATGATACACGAGCTTTCCATCAATAAAAAAGTCGATAAACTCTTTAGTCCACTCCATGCCATAAACATGAAATTCATTAAACGGATCTTTTACCTCCAGAATGCCTGTATATGGCGTTGATCCATAACCTGATGGATTATGAATAGTGGAATGAATAAAATTAGGATGCTTGCCTACATGCTCCATAATATCCAGTTCGCCGCAGGCAGGCCAGCTGACTTCATCAATATTTTGACCCAGCATCCAAAGTGCAGGCCACGTGCCGGTTCCCTGGGGGATTTTAGCTTTAATTTCGACAATTCCATAGGTAAATGTCCGTTTGCCTTTTGTGATTAAACGGGCTGAGGTGTATTCATTGTTCTCTTTTTTTGCGACAATCAGGAGGTTACCGTCAGCGAATTCCATATTATCATTAGTGTAACGCTGTAATTCGTTGTTAACCCAGCCCGGTTGCGCCAGTTCGTGACTCCAGCTGAGGGTATCGAGTGAGGTGGCGTTAAAATTATCTTCCCATGCCAAAGCATAACCCTCTTTTGATTGCGAAAAGGTATTTAAGGAGAAGAACAGGAATAATAATGCGATTGAAATTCTTGAAGTCTTCATATGGATAATTTGTTGGGTGAAACAAGAGTGTGCTTATCTGAGTGTGATCCAATTTGTTATGAAGTGCCTAAGCCATTTAAAAAAGGAATGCTATAAAAGAATTGCAGAACTTTTGGTTTATTTTTTCAGAGCTTTAGCAATTTCCATTTCAGCGAGATGCTCCATCACTTTATAACCGGCTACGTTAGGATGAACTCCATCTTCGGAGAATTCAGCTTTTAGCCCTTTGCGTTCATCCACCATTGACGAATAATAATCGAGGTAAGCAAATCCATTTCCGGCAGCATATTCCTTAATCCAAGTATTTAAAAGGATGATTTTTTCAGCAGGAAACACACCCGGATTCCATGGAAAATCGTAAGCCGGCAACACCGAACATAAAATAACTTTTATACCATTAACTTTTGCAAGTTCGGCCATAGATGTAATATTATCCTCAATCATTCCAAGGGTTGAGGGCCCTGTGTTACCGGCAATATCGTTGATACCAGCTAAAATCAGTACAACTCCTGGCTTCAGGGCAATTACATCGGGCCTGAACCTGATAAGCATCTGCGGCGTGGTTTGCCCGCTTATTCCGCGACAGATATACGGTTTGCCGGCGAAATATTCAGGACGCAGGTATTTCCATCCTTCGGTAATAGAATTGCCCATAAACACAACTCTTTTCTCGCCCGCAGAAGGCAATCCCAGTTTTTTGTTATCTTCCCGATAACAGTTAAGGTAAGGCCAATCGACTTTATTCCTTTCGTTCATCATTTTTTCATAATCGCTCATGGGCTCCTGCGCATTTGCAGCTGGTATAAGAAAAAACCATATTGAGATAACGAAAAGGATAACTGCGTTGTGTTTCATGATTAGTATTTGATTTAAATTTTATTTGATATGAATCATTTTTTTTGCAACCGAGAGGTTGTTTGCATTCATTTCGTAAATGTAAACATCGCCGGCCATATTTTCCGCATTAAAATCAAAGCTGTATGTTCCCTTGTATTTAATGCCTTCGTTGATCTCCCTGATAATCCTGTGATTTTTATCATAAATGCGGAAAATCACCTCACACTTTTCAGGTACTTTGTAAGTGAATTTAGTTTGATTTTTGAATGGATTCGGAATATTTTGCTCAAGATAATATCCTTGTTGCATGCCTGGATTTTCATCCGTTCCAACCGTGGAGAAACTTGTTAAACCTGACCATTCACTCCATTTCAGATTAAAATCGCGATACCTTACCCGGTAGTAGTATTCCTTACCGGCTGAAAGCTGCGAAACCGATATTTTACTTTGCAACAAATTGATGCCCTGGTTAATATCAACGGGCTTGTAATTTTGATCAATGTTATAAATGTTTGTCCAATGCATGATCGAATCAATTACAATTTTTGACGATTGCAAACTATCAATTACCTGAAACTGAACCGACATTAAAGAGTCGGGGCCTGAAAATCCGGATGTATTGAAAAGAATCAGATTTTCATCAATTTCAAAATTCACCAACTCCGGCGTTTCCGGACCAGCCTGATTTTTCGATTTATACCATGAATCCATGAGCTCTGAATTACGCGGATCATTTACGTTTCCAAGGCTATACATCGAATTGAGGCATGAATGATTTGCAATGTCAATTTCCAGAATCTGAAAGAAATAATGATTAAAGGTTTTGTGAATATCATTAAAATCCCGATTCTCGCCTTCGCGCCACGGATCGAAAGGGCCTCCTCCTCCACCGCCGCATACTACCCGGAAATCGCCACCGGCTTTCGCCGATGTAATTGTTCCTCTCTCAAACCCATGTGTATGGCCATAGTGCATCATCTGCACTTTTGAGTATTTTTTAACTATAGGGATCAGCACATTCATAACATAATCCGTTCCACCTACAACCCACAATTCGGACAACGGAGGATGGTGAAAAAACAAAAACACAAAATCGATAGTTGTATCGTTCTCCGTTTCGTTCAGTTTAGCATTAAGCCAATTCGCCTGGGCAGCGCCATATGAATCAATTATATTTGTATTCAACCCTATAAAAAGCGAATTCCCTGCTCTTAACCGCCATACCTTTTCTTTTAAATTGGTTATCTGAGGGAATGCAGATTGATCATCCAGTTTGAGGTATTGATAAAAATAAGGGCTTTCACCTTCATGATTCCCGGCTACACCCATGGTTGGGATATGTGACGACAATGCTGATAATGGTTTGAAATACTGCTTGGTGTATTGCCCGGGAATATCACCGCTTACCACCACATCGCCTGAATGGAATACTCCGTTTACATGATTTTCGATATCAGGGCCGTACAATTCGGTGATTTTATCCCGCGCGGCACGGAGCACTTTCCCTGCCATGGTAGTATCCGTTGCATGTGTATCACTGAGCAGCACGAACCGGAGTTTACCTGTATAGGATGAATCGGGTAAAGTTTTGAACGAATACATTCCGGATTCGGCACCTCCGCTTTGTGCCTTGTAAAAATAGCGGGTATTGGGTTGCAGACCATTCAATTTAACGGTATGCCAGCGGTAGGGATCACTTATTACTTCGTTTGTACCGGTCATAACCAGACCCAAAGTTGAGTCTAAACCATACTGAACTTTGGTGCCAGATGCAGAAATATCGTGCCAGCAAACAGTCATAGTATTAGTGCCCTGTGCCTGCAGGTAAGGTATCCTGGTCATCACAAAAAGGCCGGCATTATGGCCAAACCCGCCCAATTCAGCAGCTTGTTCAGCAGTGAGCGGCTGGTCCCATACAGCAAGTTCGGAGCAAATAATATCGGAATCTTCGCCATCATCATCAGCAAAAATCAACAAAAGGTTCTCCAGCGAAAACCGGTCATCAATGGCCTGAACATTTCCGTTCATCACCAGCTGACCATCGAGGTAATATGAAAAGTGACTTCCGTTTTTAACTGACACGATTAAACGGTACCACTCGCCGGGAATAATCTGATACGTGCCATAACCAACGGCAGCAACGCCCATATTCCCGGAAGTGTTAATAAAAAAATCGGCATCATTTGAGTTATTTACATCCGTTTGGAAAAATGCGTGCCACACTCCGTTAGCCGCAATTTTAAAATCGTACTGCAGGGTATATTCATTTACTTTACTACCTCCGCCATTTGGAGAAATCTGATGTTGCATTTTATAATAACTTCCTGTTCCGATACGAACAGCTCCATTTCCGGTTTCGGGACCCGCAGCAGCAACGTGTGAGCCAACAAGAGTGAGATCCATTCCGAAACCGGATTCTGCTTTTTTCAAATCAGCTGAATTGTCAAATTTCCACCAACCTATCCTTTCGGGAACAGCCAGTTGCTGAGCCATGGAATGGAGCGAACACAGAATTCCAATTGCAAAAATCATTGATTTCGCAAAAACCGGTATGTTATGCATTTTCATCAAGTTTCTCTCTTTTTAAACGTAAGTTAATCATGAACTGCAGTAGTTTGTATTTCTTTGAGATTATCGAGCATTGTTAAACTGCTGACCATGCAATTATTCCAGAACTCCATGAAACCGGGAGCCCAGAAAGTTGGTATCATACCGTTTTCGGTCTGGGAATTGACAAGACTGTTAGCCAGTGCCAATGCTTTTTCGCGGAATATTTCCTCTTTGGTTATGCTATAAGCCAGGTAATACGTATTTATCATTTGAACGGAACTTGCATCAATGGGCACATAACACATATATTGCTCCAGAACGGCGGGAGTATGCCAAGTGTCGGAAGAGTTTCCCCAGTTATCATATATCCCCGGTTTTTCCCACACTACAAACTGATCCTCGCAAAACGCAATTAATTCCTTTGCCTTAGTGATGTAAGCTGAATCCTTTTCATAATTGGCAAGCAGGTATTGGGCAAACCACGATGCCTCGTATTTCGAAAGATTCTGATAGGGCTTGTGGGCTGAAACATCTTCGAATTGGCCGGTCCAGTTATAGGTTTTCATAGGATTATCCCAAATCCAGGCTATGGCAGATTCAACGGTTTTCAGGTAATCAGTATTTTGGTATTTATCGCCCAGAATAAGTAGAAAATTTACGATATTTATGGGTATGCAATAATCATCAGCCGCAGGCTTGCCGGTTTCTTTATAAATACGGATATACCATGTGCCCGAAGGAAGTTGAGTGCTTTTATATGTATCAGCAATATGCATAGCGGCTTGCAGGTATTTTTTATTACCGGTCCTGTCGTAAAGAGCCAGGAAACTCATTCCTGTGGAAGCGGGTTCCGACATTATTACTTCACCTTTGTAATTGCCGGCAAACATATCGGTGCCTTCATATACTTTAGGGAAAAATGACAGTGGCGCACCCGCAGGCTCAGCATTGGATAGAATATAACCGGCAGCTTTTTGAGCAATAACAAGAGAGGAATCGCTGCCAGGAAAGTGCTTATTGTACAAAAGCATAGCATTTATAACACTTCCAACCTCCAACGCGGAATAGCAGTATAATTTATGATTTTCGTGATCGGGCTTGCTGAGGGTAAGCCAGTTTTGGATATGGGGTTGATTAAAGATGAAGTTTAAACCTTTTTTCAAAGCAACCGTAAAACTGTACTTTGCAACAGGATAAGGCGGGGAGAATACAGCGGTTTTATAAAACATTCTGCTTCCTGCCAAAAGATGCGCTGTCTCGTCCTTACCCACGGCTTCAACTTTCAGATATACTTCACCGTTCGGGAGTTTGTCCCATATGGGCGTTAAAGGCTCGTATGGCGTAGAGGCTATAAACGTATAGTATTGATTATCAACAAATGAAAATGCCGAGTATCGGAAATAGGCAGGCGTTGGAATGATCCAGTTTGTATTGCTGTTTTCGAAAGACGGAGCAAACTTAAACATAAGCGATTTTTCGTTCCAGAAAGGTCTTAATCCCGGCATCCCAGGCCGGATGGGTACCATTGATTCGGCTTTGCTTTGGACGCAAATACGCTGATACAGGGATAAATCCTGAGCAAAAACAGAACTTGCGGCAATGCTGATAAGAAAGGCAAAAACAAATTTCATAGTCAATTACTTACAAGAGAACAACTGCAAATATCAGGATTCCGGATGGGGCGAATCGGGTAAAAAAAGGGTGCCTCAAACGCTGAGACACCCAAAACCGACTCAAACCTCAACCTGGCATTATCGGATTACTATCATTTTTTGAATACTGACACCGCGTTCAGTTGCCATTTGAACATTATAAACTCCATTTGGCAAACTGGTAGCATTTAACTCAAGTTTGTAAGAACCGGGTAATTTAACACCTTCATTAATCTGAGCAACTTCAATGCCTGCCAGATTATAAATACGGAATGTTACATTTCCTTTTTCCTTAACCTGATAAGGGAAAGTTGTATTAACTGCGAATGGGTTAGGGTAATTTGGACTCAAATCGGAATTTCTGCCGGCTTGTAAATCATTTACGCCATTGGGGTTTGTTGTAGCATTGCCTAAAGCAACAGCTTCGGCCTCGGTTAAAGCTACATCCCATATCCCTAACTCAGAGCACCTGATATCACCATCATCGCCATCATCATCCTGGAATATCTGGAGTATAGGGCTCAGACCATATCGGTCATCCAAAGCCTGAGGAGCTGCATCCAACCATAAAACACCATCAATATAAATTCTGAAAAACTCTTCATTTTTAACCGAAACAAGCATCCTGTACCAGGTATCTGCGGTGATAGTAGCTTCGGTATACCAGGTGGAACCACAACCAATGCTATTTGGTACGCGGCCTATATCCGGAGCTTCGGTTTTTGCAACAAACAAGTCGGCATCACCATCAAGTGTCTGGAAAAATGCATACCAGGTATCTAACATCGGCACAGAAAAATCAATCTGAAGTGTCCATTCATTTACAAGGGCTCCTCCCCCATTGGCAGGGATACCATGATTCATATCGAGGTAACTTCCTAAGGGTACAAGTGTAGCTAAATTTCCGGCAACGGGTCCGTTAACCGATGTCTGTGTACCTGTAAGAACAAGGGGCAAGCCGATTTCAGCCTTTACCATATCATTGGCATCATCAAATTTCCACCAACCTTTTCTTTCACGAACGGTAGTCTGATTCGAAATAGTAATCAACATGGTTCCGGAAATATTTGATCCGTCAACAGAAGTTGCTTTTGCGGTAACTGTACCGTCGGCTATGGCTGCAAGCAGACCTTCTGCAGATATTGAAGCTTGTCCGGTACCGTTGGTAACCGACCAGGTAACTGCTTTCTCGGTAGCATTTTCGGGAAGTATAGTTGCGATCATCTGCAGTGTTCCGCCTTTGTTTGTAATAGTGCTGGCGCCATTCTCGGAAGTTACGGTGATTGAAGTAACGAGGATCACAGCCTGGTTCGAAATAGTTACAACTACGCTGCCTACAATATTGGTTCCATCTGTGGAAGTTGCATTTACTGTAACCGTACCGTTTTTTACCGCTGTTAGCAAGCCGTCTGCACTGATTGTAGCTCCGCCAGTACCTTCGGTAACCGACCAGGTTACAACTTTGTTGGTTGCATTCTCAGGTAAAACCTCGGCAATCATTTGTAAAGTTCCGTTTTGAGTATCGATAATACTTACGCCGCCGGTGCCGGTTACATTGATTCCTGATACTAATACATTGCTGGCAAACCCGCCCAGCTGAATAACTTCAGCTGCCGATAATGCTACGTCCCATATGGCTAATTCGGCACAGTTAATGGCTGCATCGTCGCCATCGTCATCAGCAAACACAAGGAGTTCATTAACAAGAGCCCATCTGCCATCAACATCCTGAGGAGTGCCGGCCAGCCAGAGTTCTCCGTTGAGGTAAACGTTGAAGAATTCACCGTTTTTAACCGAAATAATCATCCGGTACCAGGCATCTTTAGCAACAAAGTTGGCTGAATATCCTGTGGCCGATGTTCCGATTGTATTGTCGCTTGATTTGGTAAACAAGTCGGCATCGCCTCCGTTAGCCGGATCTGTTTGGATAAAAGCATGCCATTTCCCGATTTCAGGAACCGAAAAATCGATTTGTACTGAATACTCATTTACTGAATCGCCACCACCATTTGCAGTAATACCGTGACTCATAGCCAGGTAACTCCCCAGTGGAACCTGTGTTGCAAGGTTTCCTTCTTCGGGACCGGGAACTGACGACTGGGTTCCGGTTAAGGTTAATGGGGAACCAATTTCAGCTTTTAACATATCAGCGGCATCATCAAATTTCCACCAGCCTTTTCGTGCAGCAAGAGGAGTAGTTGAAGCATTTCCCAATTCGGAAGCCTGGGCAGCACTGAGTGCCACATTCCATATACCGAGTTCAGAGCAGTTTATTGTTGCATCATCACCATCGTCATCGGCAAATATCAACAGTTCA
>CAZOXJ010000063.1:0-7118 GCA_964583325.1 uncultured Lentimicrobiaceae bacterium | reverse complement strand
AACCACATTATTTTATTGATTTCATCATACCCATCATATTGGCGGTCTAATGCTTCGGTGAGGTTTTTGCGGTTATAATTTGTTTCGGAGCCAGGGTACAAGCAACGCATAGGTATTGCGCTTGTGTTGTTTTCGTTTAAACTTGAAGCAGGGTTAATCGGGAATTCAGGGTAATTATTCCTTCTGTATTCAAAATAGCTGAAATCAGCATCCTGCATAAAACGGAGTATATAACTCTGCATCCATATTTGTTTCAATTGTTCATCCTCAGTAGCTTTAAATGCAGCCTCACCGGTAAAATAACTATCAATATATGCCTGGGTAACAGGCATGGTATGTGCATAAATCTCTTTGGTTGACATAATTGCAGCAAGAGCTGCTTTTACGCCCTGCTCATAAAAGTCCTGGGCTGTTCCGGCTGTAATCCATCCTCTTACCCTTGCTTCTGCAAGAATTAACTGCTGTTCAGCATATGTCATCACCATACGTGGCTCACAGGCATCTTCCTTTAAATAGCGCAGATTGATAACCGAAAATTTATTGGCTTTATAATCCTGGTTCATGGCATCATAATCCATCGAAACATCAACACCATTGTAGGCGGCCGTATCGGATTGATCTTTGCCGGCAGCAATCAGTGAAGCAGCTGGTTCGCAATAATAAAACAAGCGACGGTCATCCAATATTTTCAAATTATCCATAAGCAACTTGCTTACGATAGTTTTGGGTGCGAACATGGTGCTGGCGCTCAGCGGATGTTTGTTCTGTGTTGAGTATGCCAGTCCCAGGTAACCTGTTGTAACATCCATCAAATTACCTGCTGCAACGATTTCAGCAAAGCGGTTTTTAACATCTAATGATGCTACGCCTTCTTTCGCGCTCAAACTCATCAGCACTTTCAATGCAAACGCATTTACTGCTTTTCTCCATTTCTCGGGATCGCCGTTATAAGGCGAAGGATCACCCGAAAATTTAGCCCCGATTGCAAAATACTGGTCAGCGGCTTTCAGCTCATCCAGTATCTGGATAAAAACCTGTTCCTGGGTATCGTAACTTGGCTCCAGAAGCCCTTGAGCACCTTTACCTGCCTCGCTGTAGGGAATATCGCCCATCCACATCGTCATTTTATAGAAAGCATAAGCTTTGGCAAAGCTGCCGACTCCTTTGTATGAGTCTTCCATCACACCTCCTTTGGAAGCCTCAATCATAGCTTCGATATTGGGCAATAAGGTCATTGACCCGAAACTTCCGCTTCCGGTATTGTTATACTGATAACTATTTTTTCCAAGAACAGTAAAACCAACATATTTGGGCAATGCATTTGTTGAAATGAAACTCATTGCATCGCCGCCTGGCCTGAGAACGTCCAATACAATATTGGTACATTCCATGGATGCGGGAACTTTGGTTGTGGCATCGGGATTGGTGTTGATTTCATCAAATTTACTGCAGCCTGCCACAAAAAATAAGATGAGCGCACTCAGTAAACCGATATATTTATTTTTGTTTTTCATGTTTTCTATTTTTGAGAAGTTCTTGTTAAAAACTCTTGACACTGTTTAATTTCTATTCCTGTCTGACAAAAGTTATTAAAAGCTGACTGTTTAAAAATTCAGTTTTAAGTTAAAACCAACGTAGCGAATGGATGGGTCGCTGAAATTTTCGTAGCCACCGTCGGGGTCGGAATACTTAAACTGCTTCGACCATAAAAACATATTCTGGCCTACAGCCGACACCGAAACGCCCTGTGATTTAAACCTTGAACATACTTCTTTTGGCAAATCATAGGTAAGCGACATCTCCCTTACTTTGAAAAAAGTAGTACTATATGCTTCGAGCGGTGATGGAGAACCACCCCAGGCGGTGCCTGAGTGAATAGTATTTACATATGATTCGTACGTAACAGCCACATCGTTAGGAGCATATACACGGTCGTCGCTGGTAATATTGCCATAGGTATCATAAGCTACTGAACCTGAAACAACTTTCACACCTTCTCCGGTGTAATTTTTTGATCCGGGAACAGTAGCATCGAGGTATCGCTCAGGAGTTACCGAATTGGGGTGCGAACCGGAGCGCCACATATACATTTCGGTAGTTGTTTGGGCTATACCACCCACACGACCATCGACTGAAACAAAAAAGTTCCAGTTCTTAAACCTGACTGTGGTGTTTACGCCCCATATCCAGTCAGGATCATAATTTCCAAACTTTGAAGAATAAGCCGAATAGAGCGGAACTCCGTTCTTGTGTATTATATTGCCATCAGGATCATACTGAAAATCATAAAGGGAATATGCATCATATCTTTCGCCGACCTTTATCCAGGGTTTGTCTTCTTCGTAAACTGTATCTAACTTAGTGTAGTAACGTGCATATTTCGACCAGTTTAACGAAATATCCCATTGCCAATCGCCGGACTTTACTGGAGTTCCGTTTAAAGTAACTTCAACACCCTTACGGGTAATTTCAGTGTCCGAATTTATATAACTACTGTAATATCCGGTAGCAGGAGTAATATCAGCTTCCTGAAGTTGATCATACATCCTGGTATTGTAATATGCTATATCAACAGAAGCCCTGTTATTATATACGTTAACCGCCGTACCTATTTCCCAGGTGGATGTGCCTTCCGCGAACACAGTTTCGTTGCGGATTGTGGTTGGTAATGATGCAGAGCTCAGGTTAGTCCATGCATTGTTGGTAATAGTATATATCTGGTTAATATCATAAATCCCTGGGATGTTGCGTGCTGTGGTCCACGAACCACGCAATTTCCATAGTGATAACCATTTCATTTCAGACAATAATTCGGAAACAACAAAACTTCCTGATACTGACGGATACTTGTAGGATCGGGTTTCTTCGGATAAAGTAGAACTCCAGTCGTTGCGAAAAGTACCGTCAATATATGCCATACCATTCCATGAGAAAGCCAATCGCCCATACAAACTGTTAACCTGTTGTCTGTAAATATTTGAGACTACATATGCGGGTAAAACCGAGGCTTTCAGAGAGTAAAATCCCGGGATAGAAAGGCCACCCTGAGTTCTCGAATCGGTTCCTTCATCCTGACGGGAGTAAATTGTTCCTCCAACAAAGCCATCAACAGTGAATTTTTCGAACTTATGGTCAGCAGAAAGTAAAAAATCATTATTGAAACTATACCCTCTTCCAAGCCCCAGATTGTAAGAGCCTAACTTGCTTTCGCCCCACACCTGGTCTCCATTTTCAAGTACGGTAGATGAACCGGCACTTACCAGCGAACCTTTCGAAATCTGTATCACCTGCCGGTTGCTATACGTATCAAAACCAGAACGAATGGTAGCTTTAAGCCATGTTGTAAAATCATAATTTAAAGATAGAGTTCCGTTAAAGATGTCTTTGTTTAAGCTGTGAGTCCTTTCATTCCGGTCGAAATACGGGTTGTTGTTTGTATCGGTATAACTGGTATTCTGAACTTCATCAGGCACAACCCAGTAATTTTTGTAATCGAGTACATTCCAGTCGGGCGATGACCATATTAACATGGAATACATCGGGTCATAGCCGGTATAGCCGCTGAAACCAAAGTTAGGTGATGTTTGCTTATTGTAAGCTATGCTTGAAGATAATGTAAATTTCTTAAGTTTTATATCCCCGCCAATGGTGTAATTATATTTGTCGAACATCGAATTGGGATATTGACCTTTGTTTTTTACCCAGCTGGCCGAAGCACGGAAACTTCCTAACTCACCCTGCTGGATTATATTTACGTTGTTATTTAGTACATAACCAGGTTCGAGGAAATTCTGGAAATTATCTTTTCCAACAGGTAGCCACGGCATGGGTTTCATGGTACGGCTTATCGGATCCCATTGTATAACTTCCTGTCCTTCCAAAGGAGGTCCCCAGGCACCATCGCCATTGGTAACGGCAGTGTTGGTAGCAGTGTTTACAACTCGTCCGTAAGTGGATTGCGTTTCGGGAATAGCCAGGTAACCAGCTGCAAACATAGTACTGCTGTTAATTGAAACTGAAATACCTTTTTTGGTACTTCCTTTTTTGGTAGTAAGCATAATGGCACCGCCTGCTCCGCGATACCCATAAAGTGCCGAAGCCGTAGCCCCTTTAAGGATACTCAGGCTTTCAATATCATCAGGAGGAACATCTCGTAATGTCATATTGCCGTAGGGAACACCATCAATTACCAAAAGAGGATTTTCGCCACGGATATAGAGTTCAGGCGCTGCGCCAAATTCAGTACTGTTTAATACCGACAAACCGGCTACTTTTCCTGTAAGTGAAGTACCAACATCAACAGATCTAACAGTTTGTAAGTCCTTCCCGTCAACTTTCTGAACAGCGTATCCAAGGGCCTTTTCCTCCCGCTTAATACCTAAAGCAGTAACTACAACACTTTCGAGTTCGGTTGCAACCTGATGCATTGCAACGTTTATTACCAACATATCTTTTACCGGCATTTCTTTTGGCTCATAGCCTACATACGAAAACAACAGAATGGCGTCGGATGCAGGTATTTCAATGGAATAGGTTCCATCAACCGCTGTTGTGGTGCCCTGAGTTGTACCCTTTATCTGCACGGTAACACCTACCAATTCTTCACCGGTTTTTTCATCAGTTACTCTTCCGGTTACTTTTTTTGGCTGAAAATCCCCGCCTTTAGTCTTGGTTGGGGTAATAATGATCTGGCGGTCGCTGGTTACATACTTGATTTTCTCGCCTTTGAAAAGCTGGTCGAGAACGTCTTTTACGGATGTATTGACAAAAACGGCATCTACTTTCCTTGTAACATCAACAACTTCCTCGTTGACAAGGAATGTGTAATCACTCTTTTTCTCGATTTCATTCAGCACATCATTCAACGGAACATTAACAAGGTTTAATGTTATTTTGGTTGACTGTGCATTAAGCCGGTCAGGCACTAAAATGAATAAGAAGAGCAGGCTTGTCAGTAAAAATAATCTCATATTATGGTTAGTTTTAGGGTAAAAAACGAAAACAATAATCCTGTTAACTGAAATTATCATGTTCAGATAACTTCAGTTTTATCAATGACTTTTAGAACTGATTTTAGATAACGCGCTTTGAATTAAAGCCTTGTCGCAGAAACAATAAACCGGGGATTCATCAACAAAAACAGATCCGGTTTATTTTAAGCTTACAGTTGGACATAGGCATCAAACTTTATTAAATCAATTAACTATGGAATATATTATGATTTTTCTTCTGGAGAATGTTCCATCAGGCAATGCTGTTGGCTTGACTTCGGTATAGTCAATCGGGGACGAAATTTTCAGGAGCCTCAATAATTCGTTCAAAGGTTCATTCTCAAATGTTGCCCTGTACCTATATTTTTTTATTTCGTTTCCTTTAATTTCGATATCTACGTTGTATTGCAGGCTGATTCTTCGGGCAACTTCGCTAATGTTGTCGTTCCGAAAAACGAGTTTGCCGTCTTTCCATGCAAAATGTTTGTAGGGATCTTCGGTTTGAATAGTAAAATGGCCGCTTAATGTATCGTAAGTCATATGCTGCTGAGGTTGCAGCAGGGTTATCAACCCGTTGCCTTTATCGGAACTGTTCTTTTGCACGGCAACTTTACCTTCAATTAAAGTGACTGAAGGAGTTAGAAAATTCTTTTCGGCCCTGACATTAAATTTGGTGCCTGTAGCTTTTACCGTAAAATAAGGTGTGCTCACTAAAAAGGGAATGCTTTCGTTGGAATGAACTTCGAAATATGCTTCTCCGACCAGATATACGATACGGTTATCCTTACTGAATTTATCAGGATATTGCAGGGTGCTGCCTGCATTTAGCCATACTTTTGAACCATCAGGAAGCTCCAGTTCGGAGAAGGTTCCAAATGCGGCTACTGCCTTATTGTAAGTAATAATGGAGTTTGAGCTATTGAAATTATTTCCCGAATAGAGCCACAGCATCGAAACAAGAAGAGGAATAAACAATATGGCAGCTATTCGTTGAATAATCTGAACGAATGACAATTTGCTTTTCTGATCCTTGTTTATTTGCTTTAAAACTTTGCTCAAAGCTCTGTCAGTTGAGATTGGGATATCTGCAGTAGCATCCCAGATATTTTTCAATTGGTTGAAATACTTCTGATTTTCGTCCGATTCGCGAATCCACGATTCCAGCTTCAGGATTTCATCCTCCGAAGCTTTACCTCCAAGATAACTTACAATTAAATTATCTGCCGAAACGGAATCTATCTTTTCCATATTTTCATCAATCATTATAACGACGTTTTAAAATTCAGAATCCACATCCAAAAAATGATTTTTTTTACACAAACTGAAAACAGGCCTTTCCCTGCGTATTGTTTAACTTACCCAAATCAGCTACTTGAAAAAATAATAGATTATCAGGCCGATAAGCAGGTAGTCCTTTAACTCGGCTCTCAATAAGCTCAATGCTTTGCTTATACGCACCTCAACCGTGCGGACCGACACCCCAAGTTTAGAGGCAATTTCCTGATAATTAAGTGCTTCAATACGGCTCAACCTGAAAACTTCAGCATATAGGGCTGGTATATTTTCCATTGCCTGATTAAAACTTGCTTCCAATTCCGAAAACATAATATAATCTTCCGTATCGTTTTGTGATAAAAGCGGATGATCAAGGACAACAGCGGCATATTTGTTTGAGATAGTTGTATGGCGCAAGCTATCGATGCTGCGATTCTGCACGTTTTTTAATAAGTACGATTTGAGTGAAGTGTGAATATCGAGCGTAGAACGGTTTTCCCACAATTTCAGGAATACTTCCTGTACAATTTCTTCCGAAGAATCGGAATTCCTGGTAAAGCCAAATGAAAATCGGACCAGGTCGGAATAGTATTTTGTAAAAATAATAGTGAAAGCTGACTGGTCATCGTTTTTAAGCTTTCCGAGAAGTATTCTTTCATACGAAGCCAACAAGTCTGACATATCATTTTACTTTTACACAAAAGTATTCTTTAATTTGAATTTTAAATAATGGATGCATTAATTTTAAACACCTGGCTTAGCATTCAGAAAAGCAGAAAGAGAAATTTATCAGGTATTATTTAGTGCTGACAAACTTTTCAATTTCAGCCATTACCAAATCAATTTCAGCAT
>CAZOXJ010000062.1:0-19574 GCA_964583325.1 uncultured Lentimicrobiaceae bacterium | reverse complement strand
ATTTTTCATGTGTTAATCCTTCGCATTCAACCGCTTCGCCCATCAGAAATACTTTTACTTCATTGCCCGACTTTTTGGCCGTAACGGCGAAGCGAAACGCGTTCCATGCTTTTTCGTATTCCCTGGTTTCAATGATTATTCCTATTTTCATTACTTATGATATTTTGTTATGAATACTAATGTTATTATCAGAACCCGGGATTAAAGTGCCTCAAGCACGTTTTCCATTTTTATTCCCCGCGAGCCTTTTATCAATATCGTATAGCCTGTAATATTTTGGGTTTTGAGCCAATCGCGCGCTTCATCAGAGGTTCGAAAACATGTAAACATGCTGTGAGCCACTTCAGTAAAATCGGGTCCGACGAGTACTACTATTTCAAACCCTGATTCCTCAATCAGTTTTGTTATTGTGCTGTGTTCTTCCAGGCTTTCGTCGCCTAGTTCAAGCATATCGCCTAATATCACCATTTTATGCATGGCTTTCACCTGTCGGAGATTTTCTAAAGCAGCATGCATACTTGTGGGATTTGCATTATATGCATCAAGAATGATAGCGTTTTTTGCCGTTTTCATCACTTGCGAACGGCTGTTTGAGGGGAAATAATTGCTTATGGCAGTCTTGATTTCTGCATCCGGTACCTTAAAAAACATCCCTGTACAGATTGCTGCCATTACATTTTCAAAATTATAATTCCCTGCAAGATTTGTTTCAATCGATACAGTTCCTTTTTTAGTCATCCAATCAATAGCGAGCATGTTTGAGTCATCCTTAGCTTCTCCACGTGAAAAAACTTCTTCCTGCGAACCGTACAAAGTCCTTTTCATTCCTGCAGTGAGTTCTAATAAAAGCGGATTACCGGCGTTAACAAATGTTTCTCCATCCGAGGTGCGCAACCAGGAATATAATTCACTTTTTGCCTTAATAACTCCTTCATAACCACCGAAACCACCCAGATGGGCCTTTCCTATATTGGTGATCAAACCATGGGTTGGCTCAGCGATAGCGCACAACTGTTCAATTTCACCTTGATGATTGGCTCCCATTTCGATAATAGCCAGCTGTGTTTTGTCAGTAATTCCAAGTAAAGTTAATGGAACGCCAATATGATTATTAAGGTTTCCCTGGGTTGCCGTAACCTGGTATTTCTGGCTTAACACGGCATTCATCAATTCTTTGGTAGTAGTTTTTCCGTTACTTCCCGTAATTGCCACAACCGGAATTCGAAAACTCCGGCGGTGCAAGTTTGCTAAATGCTGAAGTGTATCAAGCACATTATCAACCAGTATTGTGGCGGGGCCATCGTATTTCTCATCATCGATAACTGAGAAAGAGGCACCTGCATCAACAGCTGTTTTTGCATATTTGTTGCCGTCAAAGTTATCTCCTTTCAAAGCAAAAAACAGGCAGCCGGGAACTATATGTCGTGAATCGGTTGATACATTCCTGTTTTTCAGAAAGATACTGTATATTTCTTCAAGGGTTTTACGCATAACACTGGAGTGGATTTGAGGATGCAAAGTAATAAAAATAAAAAACCCATCCTTATGAGGGATGGGTTTTTATTCAATTGAAATTGAATTATCGTTTCGAACTGCCAACGCGCCCCATTGCACAACGGAACCCGATGAAGTTGGTTGACATTCCTTCATCCAACGAACGACGGGCAGCCGGGCTCAGATAGAAAGCCGGGTCGCGCCACGAACCGCCTTTGTAAACGCGGGCTTTGTCGCTTATCAGTGAGGAAACGCCATATTCATACATCTTATTGGTCGTATTGCCGTCTTCGGCAGGAGTAAGCCAGTCAACACCTGCAAGTGACTGATGATCACCATCGAGGTAGTTGATGTTATCAGCTTTGCGGTAATTGAAACGGCCCATAGCTTCTTCTTCGGTAACATCGCGGTATTTGATACGGCCAAGGCTGTCCTTGGGAACCAGGTATCCTTCGGCATCGGTTATACGTGTCTGGAAGGTATTACCGCGGAAAGGAGCAAAATCATTAACGTCTTCGAAACTTAACGGACGATACACATCCATTACCCATTCGGCTACGTTTCCAGCCATGTTATAAAGGCCATAGTCGTTTGGCCAGTATGAACCTACTTCGGCAGGAATTTCGGCACCATCGTTCAGGTTGCCTGCAACTCCCATATAGTCACCACGGCCTCGTTTAAAGTTGGCAACATAGCTGCCATAGAATTTCTTGTCGTCAGTACGCAGAATGGTTCCATTCCATGGATATATCCTTCTCTCAACAACCCGCTCAAAATGGGTGTTTCCAATAAGGCCATAAGCGGCAAATTCCCATTCGGCTTCCGTCGGTAGCCGGTATTTTGGTAAAAGTATACCGTCTTCGAGGCGTACACGGCGCTCGCCTGTACCATTCGGGTTGAGGTCGCGCATCGGTTTGTTCACCAGTCCTGTATACTGTCCGGCCAGGTACGATTCGGTATTAAAGTTGTTTTCATCCTTTTGTGCAGGATCGAGTTCCAATACTCCGTATTGAACAAGTAACATTTCGTTTACACGATCCGTACGCCATAAACAATAATCACTGGCCTGAATCCAGCTTACACCTACAACAGGGTAATCCCTGTAGGCAGGGTGACGCAGGTATGTTTCAACCAGCGGTTCGTTGTAGCCAAGTTTTTCGCGCCATACAAGAGTATCGGGCAATGCTTTGCGGTAAACTTCGGGATAGCTGGTCCCAAAAACACGGTTCAGCCAATAAAGATATTCAACATAATCTAAATTGGAGACTTCGGTTTCGTCCATGTAAAAGCTGGGAATAGTAACCCTGCGTGGAATATTGTTCCACTCATACATAGGATCGTCGCTTATGCGGCCCATAGTGAATGTACCGCCTTCAATAAACACAAGACCTGGACCGGTAATTGGTTCACTGTAATCGGATACTTCAAAGCCGCCGTTTTTGGGGTCATTATAGCTCCATCCTGTAGTACGCGATTTCTCTTTCTGAAAACTCTTACAAGATACCAGAAGTGCAATTGTTGCTACAAACAATACTTTTGTTGCTATTTTGCTGTAGTTAGCCATCTCTTTTTAATGGTTTGTTTGGATATTAACTAAAAACTAGGGCATTTTATTGCCTTGTACTTAAATTCTTTTTTCGGACAGGGTAATAACCATACGAATGATATCTCATGGGCACCGCCTCCGGGCATACCTATATCATTAAGCGAAAAGTCAAAACTGTATCCGATTTTAAATTCTGGTTGTTGAAATCCCAGAAGTGCGATAACCGCATCAGGGTTTTCGAAATTGTGCCTCAACCATACACCTGTAACAAAAGGATAGAAGTTTACATACATACCGCCGTTAAGCTGATGAAATTCGCCTTGTTGCATATAAACTACATTGGGCGAAAAAGAAAGCCTTTCATTCTCGCTGCCTTGTAACCCTTCCTGTAAATCAAATAAGGCTCCTGCATGAACCGTGATCCGCATGTCGAGACGACTTGTGTTTCCCTGGTAAAATGCAAGATCGGGCATGGTAATATGATGAGCTGCAGCTCCGATATAGAGTCTTTCGTTATATCCTAAAACTATGCCGGTCGAAAAATCAACATCTCCGACATTGGTTTTGTCAGGCTGCGGTTCGCTACCGGCAATAACCTCTCCTGTTCCTGGTACTATCATATCTTCAAATATGAGGTCTTCCCAATTCAACCTGTATTGGAAATATCCTGCCTGCAGCGCGGCATTCATTGTAATTTTATTGGTAACTTTCAATCGGTACGAATATACAGCACTTCCCGAAAAGGATGCCAAAGGTCCCGTCATATCTGCAGTAGCTAACACAGCAACACCACCGGAAATAGCATTCACATGCATATCGGCCCCTGCGCTGTATGATACATAATGATTGCCTAACGACGGAAACTGGTTGCGGTAATTAAGGGTAACACGCGGGCATACTTTGTTACCTGCCAGGGCAGGATTGAGATAAACAGGGTTTGCATAATATTGGGAAAAAGCCACATCCTGCCCCGAAACACTTGTAACGGAAAGGATTAAAACAGTTATGACTGATATGAGGGCTGTTCTCGTTTGCATGGGTTTTATGAGGACAATATTACGACAAAAAACGCTAATTTATTGCGCCCTGTTAAAATATCTCTGCATTTGCAATATTGAATTGTTTTTTTCGTTTGAATTTGTAGTGATCAATCAGGGATTTAAATATCTGTTTTACGATTCATTAACACAACCTTTTTGAAACGAAATGTCCCTTTATTTGTTGTATGATTTCTATTAATTGGCTAAAACGCGAAAATTGTTGACAAGAAAATCTATATATATTCATGTTCTCTTACTGGTGTTGCTGATCCCTATAGCCTCAATGGCTCAGGATATCAGCCGTACTATTGTTTGGGGCAAGCCTGTGATTACAATTGTTAATGACAGTGCATTAAAAAATATGGCTTTTGAAGGGGCTTACTTCCCGGAAACGGGTAAGTTGCCCGTGTGGACTGAAACTTTATTCGCTGATAATATTTCCTCCAAAATCACCCTGTCTGATTGTAAATATAGTCCTCTTACTCCTGAAGAAAAGTTGATTATGAGCTCCTTTTCAAATCAGGCGCCTGCTGAACTTGTTTATTCATCCCACCAGGTCATTAGCAGAAAAGATAAAGGTGTTCATATAGAAATCCTGCCTTTTATCAGGGATGCAGCTACAAATGAGGTACTTAAACTGATATCTTTCACAATACAGTTTACGGAACAGGACCAACCGGCAAAAGCTGCGATTAGGAATTATGCATCAAATTCAATGCTTTCGCAAGGCGAATGGTATAAAATTGCTGTAACGCAAACCGGCATTTACCGTATTGAGTATAACGACCTTGTGTCAATGGGTATTAACCCTTCCACATTGAATCCTTATAAATTAGGGATATTTGGACGCGACGGGTCAATGCTTCCGGAAGCCAATGCTGGAAATCGTGCTGATGATTTGCCTGAAAAATCTATTGAAGTCACAGGTCAGAGTGATGGATCATTCGATCAGGGTGACCAGATTTTATTCTATGCCCAGGGGCCGGTTACCTGGAAATACAATTCGGCTATGAAGATGTGGGAGCACAGTACACATCTTTATGCCGATACGATCTGCTATTTTCTGACCACGGATCGTGGAACAGGGAAAAGGGTGTCCTTGTTGAAAAATTCAACTGAAAGCGAAACCGACATTGTTAACGCTTTTGATTTTTATTCTAACTATGACGAAAACAGCTTTAACCTTATAAAGTCGGGGAGGCAGTGGTTTGCGCAGATTTTCGATGTGATACTCACCCGCTCATATTCATTTGATGTGCCTTCTCTTGCCACAGGTGGCGAAGTTAATGTACGCACAGTTACTGCTGCAAAATCAGTAAATGCAAGCTCATTCGAATTTGAAATTGGCAGCCAAAGCTGGTCAGCAGGTCATTCGCCTGTTTCCGTTTATTCCAACAGTCCGGTGGCTACCGGAGCCATTGCATACAAATCGTTGCAGTCAGTAACGTTGCCACTGAAAGTTGATGTGCGGTATAATAAAACTGCAAATACAGCTGCTGGTTACCTTGATTTTATAGATATCAATGCCCGTTGTCAGCTGAGTTTCTCTGGTGGTCAACTCGATTTTCGGGATAGCCGCAGTTTCGGGCCAGGGAAAGTTTCATTATACAAGGTAGGAGGCGCAGCCGGGAAAGTAAGGCTATGGGAAGTAACCAGGCCTGCAGATGTTTATGCAGTTGAAGCAACTGTTCAGGGAAGCGACCTTGTTTTCAAACTATCGTCCGATACCATCAGGCAATTTGTGGCTTTTGATGATAACGCCTTCCTGAAACCCCGGTTTTTACATAAACTCCCAAATCAAAACCTACATGCTTCCTCAGGCGCTGACTTTATTATCATAGCTCCTCAGGTATTTATGCCCCAGGCCGTGCGATTGGCAACTTTCCATGCAACAGCGTCGGATCTTGACGTTCTGGTAATTGATCCTGTCACAATCTATAACGAGTTTTCTTCAGGTACAGCCGACATTACCGCTATCCGTGATTTCCTGAAAATGCTTTATGATAAATCACCAGCGGTGAACATGCCTAAATATCTGTTGCTATTTGGCGATGGTTCCTATGATTATAAGGATAAGATAGCTTCCAATACCAATTTTGTGCCTTCATGGCAATCAACGGAATCATACGATCCCATCAAATCACTTGTTACGGATGATTATTTTGGCACTCTCGACGACAATGAAGGCCTTTCCTATACTGATGTAGTCGATATCGGGATAGGACGACTGCCGGTTAAAACATTGTTGGAAGCTGAGCAGGCTGTGGATAAAATAATTCACTATTCAGTACCTTCGGTTGAAACCAATGGCGACTGGCAGAATATTATCACATTTGTGGCAGATGATGAAGATCTGAACGATCACATTAATCAGTCGGAGCAAATGGCGGTAGATATTGAAAATAACCATCCTGAAATCAATCTCGATAAGATTTACCTTGACTCGTTTGTTCAGATTTCGGCACCGGGAGGAAACCGCTATCCTGAAGTTAATAAAGCAATTACCCAACGGGTAGAGAAAGGCAGCCTGATACTTAATTATACCGGTCATGGCGGGGAAACAGGATGGGCACACGAAGAAGTACTTACAGTGAATGAGATCAATAACTGGTCGAATTTCAACAATTTACCCGTTTTTGTTACCGCTACCTGCGAATTCAGTCGTTTTGATGATCCGGGCCGGCAGGCAGCAGGCGAAATGGTTCTTACCAATCCCGCCGGTGGTGGAATAGCTTTGTTTACCACAACCAGGCCCACTTATGGTACTCCTAATTTCGAACTCAACAAGAAATTTTATCAGTATGCCCTGAGCAAACCGGAAGGACAGCGCCTGAGGATGGGCGATATTATTATGTATTCGAAGCGCGATAAAGGCGCAAACGAAAACGGCCGAAAATATGTGCTGCTTGGCGATCCTGCGCTGCACATCAACTTTCCCTCGTTGAACGTTGTAACTACCCGTGTAAACGGTCGCGAACCAGGCAGTGGCGCAGATACGCTGAAAGCATACATGGAAGTGACTATCGAAGGAAAAATTACGGATACCGATGGAAATCTGGTATCTGATTTTAACGGTACTCTATATCCATCGGTTTTCGACAAATCGGTTACATTAAAAACACTTGCAAATGACGGCGGCTCCGAATATTCGTTCCGGTTACGGAAAAACCTGCTATACAAAGGGAAAGTCAATGTGGAAAGCGGAAACTTCAGTTTCACGTTTATTGTGCCAAAGGACATTGCCTACAGGTTTGACTCAGGTAAAATAAGTTATTATGCAACCGATGGAACCCGTGATGCCGGAGGCCATTATGATGATTTGATAATTGGCGGTTCAGTGGAAGAACAGGCCAGCGACAATACCGGTCCCGAAATCAGTTTGTATATGAATGACCTGCGTTTCCGCGATGGCGGAGTTACCGGTCAAAACGCCCGTTTGCTGGCTATTGTAAGCGACGAGAGTGGAATCAATACCATCGGAAATGGGATAGGCCACGACATTACTGCTATACTCGACGGAAATACTTCTGAACCTTATATCCTTAATGAATTTTACGAATCGGATTACGATACCTTTAAAAGCGGTTATATCTGGTTTCCATTCTCAATGTTATCCGTTGGTAAGCATACTGTTACGGTAAAAGTTTGGGATGTGTTCAATAATTCCTCCGAAGCCGAGATTAACTTTGAAGTGTATTCATCGGGTGAATTTGTGATTTCGGATATTTACAATTTCCCTAATCCGTTTTCGCAATTTACTGATATTGTTTTTGAACATAACCAACAGGGAGTTGAATTTGCCACCCGTGCAGAAATTTATTCCCTCTCCGGACAGTTAATCAGGGTTATTGAGCAAACGGATCCTCAAAATGGTTCTGTAAGTATTCCGATACGATGGGATGGCATGGGCCAGAACGGAAGTCCCGTAGCGCCTGGCGTATATCTCTATAACCTGATTGTACGCACTTCAAACGGACTTAACGCCCAAGCGTCGGGCAAATTAATCTATAATAATAAGGAATAGTAAAATTAACAGGCCACGGGCTTTGTTTATTGCTAAAACCAGCTCATACTAATTATAACTGATCCACTCACAAAGCTGAAAATAATCTGCCGGTTAAGCAACTCAAATCAGATTCAACACCTACATTTAACATCAACTGCGAATGAAAATATACCAGAAAATAGTTGTAGCATCTCTAGTGATGCTTTTGGCTCAGACTTCACTGTTTAGCCAGGGTTTTCAGCGAAAAGTAGTTATCAGCTGGCAAGGTGTGCAGGCTGTTCAGGGTATTGATTACAAAACGGTTAACGTTTATTATGCTGATGGATTGAATAATAATGCAGTTAAAAATTATACCCCCGAATATTTTGAAAAATTTGCCCTGCCAGCAAATGTCGGAAGTTGTGATATACTTATAACCCATACCGAATGGGAACCGGTAAGTAATGATCAGCTTGCATTACTTTCCTTCCCTTTGCAGACAACAGAAACGCTGTCCCCGGTTATTGAAACCGGTACCGAAAGAGGTATTACTATGGCAATGCTTACCATTGTTCCGTTGGTTGCCAATCCCGATGGCGGTCTTATGCGCCTGAAATCTTTTACCATTGATGTGGTTTATATTCCTTCGGCTGCGCAAAGTGCCTCTTTAAAAACCTCAGCTTATGCATCAAATTCGGTGCTTTCAACCGGAAACTGGTATAAGTTTCAACTCGATAAAACAGGCGTTTATAAAATTACTTACGCCGAAATGCAGGCAATGGGAGTTGATATGTCAGTTGTTACGCCTGAGAATATCCGCTTGTTTGGCAACGGTGGCGGTGTATTGCCCGAAGCCAACCTAACCCCTCGTTATGATGATATTACCGAAAATGCAATACAGGTAGTAACAGCTAATCCCGGTGTGTTTGCATCAGGAGATTATATCCTTTTTTATGGTACAGCTCCTGACAAAATTTATTTTAATAAGGTAACTGCTAAGTTTGAACACACAAAAAACATATATTCCGACTATACATATTATTTTCTCAATTTCGATGGCGGTGCAGGATTGCGAATTGGAGACCTGGAGCAATCGCCCCTTGAACCTAATTACACCAGCACCGGTTTTATCGAAAGTGTTTTCTACGAAAAAGACCTGCTCAATTTTATAAGTTCCGGTAAAGGTTGGGTAGGAGAGCGCATGGATGCCAATACCCGTGTTTTTGAACTTCCTGAATTTACTTTTCCCAACCTTAGTATTGGCAAGCAATCGTGGATTCGATACAGGGTAACCTCCCGTTCAACTACTTCGACAAATTATACTGTTTACATCAACGGAAATACAGTTGGTACACCCTCGTGCAGTGCTTTTGGCAACTATAATTATGCCACTGAACGTATTGAAACCAAGAGCTTTTATCCTGAAACGGATAAACTGAAAGTGTCATTTCAATACAATGGTATGGGAACGGCAATTGGCTGGCTCGACTGGGTAGAACTCAACATCAACCGGGAACTTAAATTTTCGGGTGGGCAAATGGCTTTTGCTGATCCCATTTCAGCTTACGTAGGCCATATTACTGATTTTCAGTTGCAAGCTTCTTCCCCGGATGTGACTATATGGGATGTTACAGATCCTGTGAGCGTTAAACGTGTGCTTGCTGATTTACAGGGCAACGTAAGCCGGTTTGTATTGAATACTGATTCGCTCAGGTATTTTATGGCATGGGATAAATCTACTTTTCTTTCGGTAACCTTTACTGAAAAAGTAGTGAACCAGGATTTGCATGGTATTGCTTCAACCGATATGCTCATTGTTACACATGCCGATTATCTGGGCGAGGCAAACAGGCTGGCCGACCATCACCGCTCTTTCGACGGACTGAAAGTGACTGTGGCTACCAACGAACAGGTTTTCAACGAATTTTCATCGGGTGCTCCTGATGTGTCTGCTATTCGTGATTTTACACGAATGTTGTACAGCCGGCCCGATGCAGGTAGCAAGCTGAAATACCTCCTGCTGTTTGGCGATGGCTCTTTCGATTTCAAAGACCGCGTTCCTTCAAATACGAACCAGGTGCTTACTTTTCAAACAAAAGAGTCACTTAATACGGTGTATTCCTATGCAAGCGATGATTTCTTTGGAATACTCGATGACGGCGAAGGAAATGACGCTGTTGGTCTTATCGATGTCGGAGTCGGACGCTTCCCTGTAAGTACTGTTGAACAGGCAAAAAACGCAGTTGATAAAAGTATTTTCTACGCAACTAATTCGGAAGCTACTATGGGCGACTGGCGTAATAAGCTTTGTTTTGTTGCTGACGATGGCGATGGCAATACCCATTTCCGACAGGTGGAAAAACAAATTTGCCCCCGCGTCGAAAAAATCGCCCCGGTGTATAATGTAAATAAAGTATATCTCGATGCTTATAAACAGGTTTCTACACCAAGTGGTCAGCGTTGTCCTGATGCCAATACAGCTATAAATACCAATGTTTCAAATGGAGTTTTGGTTATGAATTATACCGGTCATGGCGGTGAAACCGGGTGGGCTGATGAATCCATCCTCACCGTTCGCGATATTGATTCGTGGACCAACTATAGCAATATGCCTGTTTTTATGACTGCAACCTGCGAATTCAGTCGCTACGATGATCCTAACAGGGTTTCGGCAGGCGAACATGTTTTCCTTAATCCTATAGGAGGAGGTATTGCACTGTTCACAACAACCCGCCTGGCAAATGCAGGAACCAATATCGGGCTTACCCTGTATTTTTATGATACGCTTTTCGCAAAATACAACGGCGAATATCCACGGTTTGGTGATGTTATTGCCTATGCAAAAAACAAAATGGGAAGTAATGACGCCTCTCTGATCCGCAATTTTGTGTTGCTTGGCAATCCTGCGCTGCGGCTGGCATACCCCAAGCACCAGGTTGTAACCACCGAAATAAACGGGATGCCAACCGGCGAAAATACCGATACCATTTCGGCCATGAGCCCGGTTGAAATTAAAGGGATAATTGCTGATAACGAAGGGAATAAGCTCAATAGCTTTAATGGAGTTCTGGATGTTAAAGTGTTCGATAAAGTACGCACACTCACCACCCTGGGTTCCGAACCCGGCGACTGGCCCGATAATTATACTGTTCAGGATAACTATATTTACCAGGGCAGGGCAACGGTTACTAACGGCGATTTTATAGTAAATTTCATCGTTCCGCGCGATATTGACTACAGTTATGGTCCGGGTAAAATTTCATATTATGCTGAAGATGCAACTACCGATGCCCATGGCTTTTGCAAGCAAATTATTATCGGTGGCTCAGGCAACGAAAGTGCGGATGTAACAGGACCACAGATTTCGTTGTTTATGGATAATCTGAATTTTAAAGATGGCGGGATTACCGGTGACAGTCCCATGCTGATAGCTCAACTCAACGACGAAAGCGGTATAAATACAATCAGTAATGCTATTGGTCACGATATTGTAGCAACCATTGACGGGGATAATTCGTCATCACTCGTTCTCAATAGTTTTTACAGCGCCGACCTCGACAGCTATCGTTCTGGCGAAGTCAGGTATAAATTTTCACAACTCGCCGAAGGAAATCATACGCTTACGCTGAAAGCCTGGGATGTTTTCAATAATTCGTCGGAAGCAACTATTTCGTTTTCTGTAACTAAAAACATGCAAATTACGATCACGGATATAAATGCATTTCCAAATCCTTTCAGCGAAGAAATTGCCATCGATTTTGATGTAAATCTTTTCGATGCTACTGTGGATGCTTACCTCGAAGTTTTTAACATAAACGGATCATTAGTAAGTGTTACCGAATCGAAGAAAATGCTTTCACAGGGATACAAAGCAGGCACTTTGACCTGGGATGGCCGCAATGCTTCGGGTAACCAGGTTCCTCCGGGTGTATATCTGATCAGCATCAGGGCAAGCAACGGTAATTCCGATACGGTGAAAGCAACCCGGGTAATCAGGTTCAATTAATGGCGAATTAAAGGTTATCATTTTGTTGAATTTATAGGTTGACGGGAAGTAAATCCCATTAGTTTACGGATAGTGATTATTTGATAAAATGTAAACCGGTAAAATTCCGGTAGATAGTTTTTTGTATAATTGTTTTAACTCTTTCGGGATGAATAAGTTTTGGGTAGTTGGTTTATTCCTGGTTGCATTCATGCTGCAATCCGTTGGGTTTGCCCAGGGATGGCAGAAAAAAGTGGTACTTAACCGGAGCGGTGTTAAAACCATTAAAGGCATAGGTTATACGGATGTAAGCGTGCTTTCCGCTGATGGTTTGCTAAACAGTTTAACGAAGAGCTATACCCCTGTTTATTCCGAAAAATTTCCTCTTCCCGAAGGCATCGGAAGCTGCGATATAGTAATCACTCATACCGAATGGGAGCCCGTTCCCGAAACTCAGCTTGCGGAACTTACCTTTCCCCTTCAACCCGATTCGGTGCTTACCCACCAACTCGAATACGGAACCGAACGCGGTGTAAAAATGGCTTTCCTTACTCTTGTGCCTGTTGTTTTAAATCCGGATGGCGGTATAATGCGCCTCAAAACCTTTACGCTTGATGTTGTGTATGTTCCGGTAACCGAGAATGGTAAGTCTTTTAAATCAGCATCTTATGCCACGCATTCGGTTCTTTCGCAAGGCAAGTGGTACAAAATCCAGCTTAATAAAACCGGAATTTATAAACTCACTTATGCCGATATTCAGGCTATGGGAGTGGATATGGCCAATGTTACTTCTGAAAATATCAGGCTTTTTGGCAACGGCGGAGGTTTATTACCCGAAATGAACAGTGTTTTCCGTTACGATGATCTTACCGAAAATGCGATACAAGTTGTTACAGCAAATGCAGGCGTATTTGCGCAAGGCGATTATATCCTTTTCTACGGTACTTCGCCCCATAAAATAACCTATAACAGGTTGATGCATAAATTTGAACATGCTCAGAATATTTATTCGGAGTTTACTTATTATTTTCTGAATTTCGATGGTGGCGCAGGACTCAGGATTGAAAACCAGCAATTGACGCCGCGTACTCCTACTTATACTTCTACTAGTTTTACCGAAGGTGTTTTTTATGAAAAGGATATCCTTAACCTTATCAATTCGGGAAAAGATTGGGTAGGGGAGCGAATGGATGTGAATAGCCCGGTTTTTGAGCTTCCTGAATTTACTTTTCCCAATCTGATCAACAGCAAGCAGTCGTGGATACGCTTTCGCGTCACTTCCAGGGCATCTGCCTCAACCGGTTATGAGATTAAGATCAATGGGAATGAAGTTGCATCTCCCCAATGCGGTAGTTACTCAGAGTATGTTTTTGCTACCGATAAAATCGATTCCCGGAGTTTTTATCCGGATTCGGAGAAGCTAAAAGTTTCCTTCCGTTACAATGGAACAGGCACAGCAACAGGATGGCTCGATTGGGTGGAACTAAACGTGACACGCGACATGAAATTTACCGGCGGACAAATGCCGTTTGCTGATCCTGTTTCAGTTATGAATGGGGCTGTTACCGAATTTCAGCTTCAGGCCTCATCAACAAACACTACTATTTGGGAAGTCACCAATCCGGTAAAGGTTGCTAAAATACAAGCTGAACTTCTGGGTTCACTAAGCCGGTTTGTACTCGAAACGGATTCGCTAAGGCAGTTTGTGGCATGGGATAATACATCATTCCTTTCAGCGACATTTGCAGGGATAGTTCCAAACCAGGATTTGCATGGTATCGAAGCTGCCGATATGTTTATAGTTACTCACAGCGATTACCTCGAACAGGCTAACAGGCTTGCCAGTCATCATCGAAGTGCTGATGGAATGAAAGTGGTAGTAGCAACTAATGAACAGGTTTATAACGAGTTTTCGTCGGGTTCGCCTGATATTGTTGCTATACGCGATTTTGCCCGTCTTCTTTATCACCGTTCCGATGCAGGAAGTAAACTGAAGTACCTGCTGCTTTTTGGCGATGGATCCTTTGACTATAAGGATCGTATTGCCGGTAACAACAACCAGGTACCGACTTTCCAACGAAAAGAATCGCTTGACATTGTTAAATCCTGGTCGAGTGATGATTTTTTCGGGATGTTGGATGCTGCCGAAGGGTATGACGCTGCCGGACTTATCGATCTGGGAATTGGCCGCTTTCCGGTCAGTAACGCCGAACAAGCCCGCATGGCCGTTGACAAATGTATTTTTTATTCGTCCAACTCAACGGCATCTCTTGGCGACTGGCGAAACAAAATTGCCCTGGTTGCTGATGATGGCGATCATAATATTCATTTCCGGCAGGCTGATAAAAGTCTTGCTGTGCTATTTGATCAAAAAGGTCCGGTATACAATGTGAATAAAATATATACCGATGCTTTCAGGCAAATTTCAACTCCCACAGGTGAGCGATGCCCTGAAATTAACGCCGCTATTAATTCATCAGTTGAAACCGGCGTACTTGTTATGAATTATACCGGACATGGAGGCGAAATGGGATGGGCTACGGAATCAATTCTCACGATCAGGGATATTGAAGCCTGGACCAATTACTCCAATATGCCTCTGTTTATAACGGCAACCTGCGAATTCAGCCGGTACGACAATCCGTTAAAAGTTTCAGCAGGGGAGTATGTTTTTCTTAATCCTTACGGAGGAGGTATAGCGCTGTTCACAACCACCCGCCTGGCAAGTCCTGATCCGAATCTGCGGTTAAACTGGTATATCTACGACACCTTACTATCTATGCATGAGGGTGAGTATCCCCGTTTTGGAGATGCAATTACGTATGCAAAAAACAAGTTTTCCGGAGGTGATGTCACCTATATACGGAATTTCGTTCTATTAGGTGACCCTGCTTTGCGGCTCGCCTATCCTCAATACAAAGTAGTTACAACTGCAATCAACGGGCGCGAACCAGGTTCGGATCCGGATACAATTGCAGCGATGACTGCGGTTCAGATTAAAGGAATAATAACCGATATGGCTGATAATCTGCTTAATGCGTTTAATGGCGTGGTTGATGTAAAGGTTTACGATAAAGCCCGTTCTCTCAGTACTTTAGGCTCCGACCCCGACGATTGGCCCGAAGCATTTTCAGTTCAGGATAATTATATTTACCAGGGAAGAGCTACGGTTACCAACGGTAATTTTTCAGTTGAATTTATTGTACCCCGCGATATTGATTATAGCTATGGCTTAGGCAAAATTTCCTATTATGCTCATAGTGCGGATTCCGATGCAACCGGTTTTTGTAAACAGCTGATAATTGGTGGATCAGGGAGTGAAAGCAGTGACAGTTCTGGTCCTGCCATTTCATTGTTTATCAATGATTACTCTTTTACTGATGGTGGTTTAACAGGTGATACTCCTTTGCTGATCGCGAAATTAAGCGATGAAAGCGGAATTAATACCATGAGCAACGGGATTGGTCATGATATTGTGGCTACACTTGATGGGGATAATTCATCTTCGGTTGTACTGAACGGTTATTACAACTCCGACCTCGACAATTACCGTTCGGGCGAAGTGAGATATAAATTTCCGCAGCTCGCCGAAGGAAAGCATTCGCTCACGCTGAAAGCCTGGGATGTTTTTAATAATTCGTCGGAGGCTGTCATTACTTTTGTAGTTGCAAAAAACATGCAGATTACCATCACCTCCATGCATGTTTATCCTAATCCTTTCAAAGATGAAATCAAGGTCGATTTTAACATAAACCTGTTTGATACTCCTGTAGAAGCATACCTTGAAATATTTGATATCAATGGTTCGCTCGTTAATTCCACTGCCAGTGAGTTGTTTTTGTCGCAGGAATACAGTGCAGGCACATTAACCTGGAATGGGCGAACAGCTTCAGGTGCCCCTGTGGTTCCGGGTATTTATCTGATCAGTATACGGGCTTCCAATGGCAATTCATCAACAGTAAAGGCGTCCAGGGTGGTGAAAGTGAAATAAATGAAGTTTTGCAGTAAAGGAGAAATGGATGTTTTTTTTAAATATCTGAACCAGGCAATTATTTTCCTGCAATCATTTCCAATCGTTTTAGTAGAAAAACCGGACTTATTAAATGTGTTTTCTGTACCGGATTTAAGTTGATTTTAATAAAATATTCGGTTAAACAGAAAAAACCGTTTTTCATGCAATAACATCAAATAATCGCCGTTTAATAGCAGGATAATAATAACAAGTAATTTAGCGACTTTATTTTTTAATACTTATGACAAACCTCAAACGATTGTTCTTTACCTTATTGCTGCTGATTGCTGCAATTACTGCCACTAAAGCACAAGATCCAGATAATTACATTGGACAGTTCAATCCCATCACCACTGCTGTGCCATTTTTATCCATTTCACCCGATGCCCGTGGCGGAGCAATGGGCGATGCCGGAGTTTCTTCGGAGCCTGATGCTTTCTCAATGCACTACAATCCTGCAAAATTTGCTTTCATTAAAAAAGATATGGGTGTTGGACTGTCATACAGCCCATGGCTCAAAGGTTTAACCAACGATATTGATCTTGCTTACCTGAGTGCTTTCAAACGCATTGATAAAAACCAGGTTGTAGCCATGTCGCTGCGTTATTTTAATCTTGGTGATATAAATTTTACTGATAACAACGGTTGGTCAGTAGGTAACTACCGCCCTAACGAATTTGCAATTGATGGAACTTATACCCGCTTCCTCACCAAAACCCTTTCGATGGGTATTGCTGCAAGATATATTCATTCGAACCTTACCCAGGGCCAGGATGTAGGTGGTTCAGCCACCAAACCGGGAAATTCAATTGCAGCCGATGTAGCTATTTTTCAGCGTGTCCCTGTTGAGTTCGATCAAATTGAAGGTAACTTCTCCTGGGGACTTAATATTTCGAACATTGGAAATAAAATGTCGTACAGCGATGATAATACCCGTAAGGATTTTATTCCTACCAACCTGAAAATCGGTCCTTCGCTTACCCTCGATTTTGATGATTATAACCAGATGTCGTTTATGCTTGATTTTAATAAATTGCTGGTTCCTACCAATGCAATTACAAGCGGCGATTCAATTATAAGTGGTATGGATCCTAATGTTTCAGTTCCTGTTGGTATGATTCATTCATTTTACGACGCTCCCGGTGGATTTAGTGAAGAAATGAGCGAAATAAACATTGCAACCGGTATCGAATACTGGTATGCTCAGCAGTTTGCTGTCAGGGGTGGATTCTTTTACGAAAATGTAAATAAAGGAAACCGTAAGTTTTTTACCCTCGGTGCAGGTTTCAGATATAATATCCTGGGTATCGATTTCTCATACCTCATTCCTTTAGAAACTAAAAATCCGCTCGAACATACCTTGCGTTTTTCATTGCTGATAAACTTTGATGCTCCATCTGTACGGTAGAGTTTTACAAAATATTGAATTTAAAAGGTTGCCTCATCGGGTGACCTTTTTTTTTGATTCCATAAATGGTTTTCAGTTATCATCTGACCCGGACATATTTTTTTTAACGAACCCGATTTCAGAATTAATAGTTTAGTGCGTTAACAGCTGCCTTTACAAAAAATGGTTACTGACAGGGTAAAAATTCGTAGCTTAGTCCAATATATCTTTTTCATCCTCATAAATCAATTAAGGAATGGCATACCCTAATTTACAGGCATTTATAAGCGCTCTTGAACAAGCCGGTGAACTTGTCAGGATTAAAGAATATGTTTCCCCGCATCTTCAGATCAGCGAAATTACTGACCGCATGAGCAAAAGTGACGGAAAGGCTTTGCTTTTCGAAAATAATGGCACACAATTCCCTTTGCTTATCAATTCGATGGGCAGCGAAAAACGAATGTGCCTTGCTCTCGGAGTTAAAACACTCGATGATACTGCAGCTCAAATTCAGGATCTCTTAGTTGATTTTATGACTCCGCGAGCTTCGATGATCAGCAAACTGGCTTTTTTGCCAACCCTGGCCGAAGTGGCTGCTTTTATGCCTCGCCGACTGAAAGGAAATGGTGCCTGCCAGGAAATTGTGATGGAAAAACCTGATCTTTCGAAATTGCCGGTGCTCACCTGCTGGCCGCACGATGGCGGGCCTTTTATTACCTTACCGGTTGTTCATACCCGTCATCCCGAAACTGGTGTGCGGAATGTAGGTATGTATCGCATGCAGGTTTTTGGCCCTGATAAAACCGGAATGCATTGGCACCTGCACAAAAATTCTGCGGCTCACTATCGCGAGTATAAAAGACTGGGAATGAAAATGCCTGTCGCAGTAGCTCTTGGAGGCGATCCGGTTTATACCTATTGCGCAACTGCACCAATGCCCGAAAACATCGATGAATATATGCTTGCCGGATTTCTGCGTAAAAAAAAGGTGGAACTTGTCAAATGCCTCACATCGGATATTGAAGTGCCTGCTGATGCCGATTTTATCCTCGAAGGATATGTTGATCCTGCCGAAGACCTCATTTGGGAAGGACCTTTCGGTGACCACACGGGATTTTATTCACTGGCCGATTATTACCCGGCTTTTCATGTTACCTGCATTACACATCGCAAACAAGCTGTATATCCTACAACAATAGTAGGTATTCCGCCACAGGAGGATAAATGGCTGGGTAAAGCAACTGAGCGCATATTTCTTCCACTCATAAAACTGAGTATGCTTCCCGAAATTTTGGATATGGTTATGCCCGACGAAGGCGTTTTTCATAATATCGTGCTGGTAAAAATTAAGAAAACCTATCCGGGCCAGGCGCAAAAAGTAATGAATTCTCTTTGGGGCGCAGGGCAGATGATGTTTAACAAAATACTCGTTATTACGGATGCCGACGTGGATCTAAATGATAGCAAAGCCGTTGCTTCACACATTTGCAAGCATGTTCATCCGGTTGACGATATTATTTTTAATCGCGGACCTGTTGATGTTCTCGATCATTCGAGCAGCCGATTTGCACTTGGAAGCAAATTAGGTATCGATGCTACTACAAAATTGGAAGGGGAAAACATATTTACTGATCCTTCAGAAAATACTTTTAACGAAAATCATCCTGATCTGAAGTCGCTGTCGTGCAATTTTTCCCTAACAAAAATTAAGCTTCCTGTGCTTGTGATCGGTATTAATAAAGCTGATTTGGAAATCCATACTTTGCATCAGCAGCTTTCCGAAAAAGGAGCATTACAAGGGATAAACTGGGTCGTTTATGTTGATCCGGAAGCTGTTACCATCCGAATTCAGGATATAGTGTGGCTGGTTGCAAATAATATTGACCCGTTGAGAGACTGTTTTTATCCATTCAATATCAAAGGACAAACAACTTCTCCAATGGCTATTGATGGTACAAGCAAGTCGCTGGAGGCTGACGGCTTTAAACGGCAGTGGCCCAATGTGCTTGCGATGGACGATACAACTATCCGGCAGGTAGACGAAATGTGGGAAAAACTCGGCCTGGGGAAACTGGTTGCTTCTCCATCTCTAAACTATAAAACGCTTATTAAAAATGATGGCGCT
>CAZOXJ010000061.1:6886-19691 GCA_964583325.1 uncultured Lentimicrobiaceae bacterium | reverse complement strand
AAGTAGAGTTTATTACCAATACGGATTTTACGTGCCGGATCAACAAGAACATCCCATAAACGTGCTTCGCTATTAAGTTCCCTGAGCAGAAAAACAGTTATTTTAGCCCCGGTTTTTTCTTTCTCGCCAAGTAATAATGCTGGGAATACTTTAGTATTGTTGAGAATAAACACATCCCCTTCTCCATAATAATTCAATAAATCCTTGAAGGTTTTATGTTCTATGGTTTGTTTTTTCCGGTCGAGTACCATCAAACGCGATTCATCACGGTTTTCGACCGGGTGAAGTGCAACCAGTTCGTTAGGCAGATGATACCTGAATTGCGATAGTTTCATAATTAGTTAAAGTGTTACTAGTTGTTTTTGCAAAAGTGTGCAAAGGTAATGAATTTGAGGGGCGAAATCAAGTGTTTTGCTTGGCGGAACACATAGATTTAACGCTTTTTATGAAAATAATGTTGATTTATTTTTCAATCTATTACGACTATCAGGCTTTTGATAAAAAATACAGAGAAATAGTCCTCCGGGCTAAGTCATGATATGAAAAATGCCTGAAGTGCCCTCCGTCCCCATCAGCTCTCATACTAAACGGTGTCCCCGGCTCGCTCGGTCACCGCGATCCAAGGTTGTAGGGCGGAGCCGCGACCACACTTCATTATTCAACAACCACACCAACTTTCCCTTTCAAAAATTTGCTACTTTTGCAGCCTTTTTACTTAACATCAAAAACATATGCTTCGTACACATACCTGCGGTGAATTAAATATGGCCCACGTGGGCAGTAATGTTGTATTAACAGGCTGGGTGCAGCGTTCGCGCGACCTGGGTGGAATGACTTTTGTTGACCTTCGCGACCGGTATGGAATTACCCAACTGGTTTTTAATATGGAAACCAATGCAGCTTTGTGTGAAACAGCCCGGAAACTTGGTCGTGAATTCGTGATCCTTGTAACCGGACAAGTGTGTGAACGCAGCAATAAAAATGCTAAAATGGCAACCGGTGATATCGAAATTACTGTTGAGAATTTTGAAATCCTTAACGAATCGAAAACACCTCCATTTACCATTGATGATAATACCGATGGCGGCGACGAACTGCGCATGAAATACCGTTACCTCGACCTTAGGCGTAATGTGGTGAAACGGAACATGGAACTGAGGCATCGCCTTGCATTCCAGACCCGTAATTATATGGACAGTCTTAATTTTATTGAAGTTGAGACTCCTGTTCTCATAAAAAGTACGCCTGAAGGTGCCCGCGATTATGTGGTCCCTTCACGTGTAAACCCTGGTGAGTTTTATGCCCTGCCGCAATCGCCGCAAACATTCAAGCAATTGCTTATGGTTGCTGGCTTCGACCGCTATTTTCAAATTGTGAAATGCTTCCGCGACGAAGATCTTCGTGCTGATCGTCAGCCTGAGTTTACACAGATCGACTGCGAAATGTCGTTTGTTACCCAGGAAGATATTTTTGATACGTTCGAAGGACTGGTGGTTCACCTTTTCAAAACAGTAAAAAATGTTGACGTGGTTAAACTTCCGCGCATGACATGGGCCGATGCGATGAAATATTACGGAAGCGACAAACCTGATGTCCGTTTCGGAATGAAATTCACAGAGCTTACCGGGCTGGTGAAAGGAAAAGATTTTAAAGTTTTTGACGATGCAGAGCTGGTAGTTGGTATTAATGCTGAAGGCTGCGGGGAATATACACGCAAACAACTTGACGAACTTACCGATTTTGTTAAAAAACCCCAGATTGGTGCCGGAGGATTGATTTATGTGCGAGTAGCGGCTGACGGTACATTGAAATCGTCAGTTGATAAATTTTATACTCCCGAAGATCTTAAAAAATGGGCCGAAGCCTTCGAGGCCAAACCCGGTGATCTTCTGCTGATAGTAGCCGGAAAAGCAAACAAAACCCGTAAAGCACTGAATGAACTCCGCCTCGAAATGGGTACACGCCTGGGTTTACGCAATCCGGAAACGTTCGCTCCATTATGGGTATACGATTTCCCTCTTTTGGAATGGGACGAAGAAAGCCAGCGGTTCTATGCGATGCATCATCCGTTTACCTCGCCAAAACCTGAAGATATTGATTTGCTGGATACCGATCCGGGTGCTGTACGTGCCAATGCTTACGATATGGTTATCAACGGGGTTGAAGTTGGTGGAGGTTCCATACGTATCCACAACAAACCGCTTCAGCACAAAATGTTGAAATTACTCGGATTCAGCGAGGAAGACGCACAGGCACAATTTGGATTCCTGATGAATGCTTTTGAATTCGGCGCACCACCTCACGGAGGTATTGCGTTCGGTTTCGACCGCCTTTGTTCCTTGTTTGGCGGAAGCGAGTCCATACGCGATTACATTGCTTTCCCGAAAAATAATGCTGCCCGCGACGTAATGATCGATTCACCTTCGCGCATTTCCGACGATCAGTTGAAAGAACTGAGCTTGAAAGTTTCAATCTGATTTCATTCCCGCAAAGCGTTTTTAATCCCGCTCCGGATAAATTAAAGTCAGGGTTTAACTCCGGTTAAATCCTGACTTTTTCAGTTATATTTTTTACATCAAGCTGATGTGGATTATTAACCACGTTTTTCAAATATCTGAAAAGCAATCCACCATGCGAAGCATCCACAACGCGATGATCAAGAGCCGCTCCCAGGGATAAAATTGTGCGCGGAACAATCTGTTCGTTTACTACTGTCGGTTTCCGGTTTACTCCGCCCAAAATGAGTACAAACGAAACATTCGACGAAGGAAAAAGGGCCGGATAACCCATATCCAGCCCAAGGCTCCCGATATTCGAAACTATAAACGAGCCAAAACTGTTTGCCGAAAGGCCCAAGGAAGGGAAAGAAAACCCCCAGTCCATTGTTACTGTTTTAATAACCCGGTATACCCAGCCTCTCACAGGCCAGGGGATGCGGGCCAGTTTATCCTTCATCTGCATGGTTTTGTTCTCGTCGCCCTTACGCGATTTATTTATTTCATCCTTCATTACTCTCACTAAATCATTAAGAGTAAGTGTATCAGCATCTTTTATCAGCACCGAACCCATTTTCGAATCGCGGAGTAAAACACTTACCATCACATCAATATGATCGCGCTTAACCACGTTTCCACGTTTGATAAAAGTGTTTAATTCAGGGATTTCCTGTTTTAAAGCCCGGGCAGCGGCCAGAATAAAAATATGGGTTAATGTGGCTTTAATACCATTTTTTCGCTTTTCGGCAATAAACAATTCTAAATCAGTTATATCAATTTCTACAGAACCGAAAATTTTAGAATCGACAGGTCTGCGGTAAATGGAAGAGGCAACTTTTCGCCATCCGGAGTTGAGTTCAGCTGGAGTTTTCATTTTGTAAAAATAATTCAAATTGTTATTCTCCTTCACCTCTTTCATTTAAAGGGTACTTCTGAAAATGCAATAATAATTTAGCCTCCGGGGATAAATCCCTTCAAAATTCACTACCTTTGAGTGAATAAGGCCGGCATCTATGAATATTGCCTTTTACAATAATAAAATTATTCAGTGGATGGTTATCATTCTCCTTGCGGGAATAACATCCTGCGAACCTCCGGCTACAGGGTTCGACGATACCGAAGATGCTGTTTATTATACCAGAACTCAGTTGGTGTTTGCCCCTCAACCTGATTCATCCATTCGGGTAATGACCTGGAACATACGTTTCGGGATTGGCCGTGGCGAGTGGTTTGGCGATGCCTGCGGTGATAAAGTGGTTTACACGGAAAATGAAGTTCTGGAAAAGCTTCAGTCGGTTGTTGACAGGATTAACCTTGTGAAACCCGATATTTTGTTGTTGCAGGAAGTTGATATCAATTCCAAACGTTCAGCTTACGTAGATCAGCTTCGATGGATATTGGAACGTACAGATTTCAACTATGCTGTATATGGTTTGCAGTGGAAAGCGCAGTTTATCCCGAGCGACGGATTAGGCCGGCTTCATGAAGCTAATGCAATTCTATCGCGATGGCCTATCGGTGAATCCACGCGAATTCAATTACCTCTTCGGCAGGATCAGGATGCACTTACAAGATATTTCTACGAACGGTGCTGTATGGTGAAAGCGAAAATTGAAATTCCCGGAATTTCTGCCTTTTATGCATTAAACATTCACGCATCGGCTTTTGCCACAGACGACACAAAGCACCAGCATATCATTGCCTTTAAAGAAGAGATGGATAACATTACCAACGATGGCGGCTGGTTTGTTTCCGGTGGCGATCTGAATACTTTACCTCCGGGATCTGATTCCACTGACTTTTGCTACGAAGATTTGTGCACCGGCGAGTCATTTCACCAGGCTGGAGATGATCCTTTGCACAAAGACGGAAGCAATTATGCTCCTGAATCGCAATGGCTTACAGATTTGTATAATCAATATGAATGCGCAGTAAATCTTAATGATTACCAACAAAACCAGGAATTGTATTTTACACATACTACCCGTCCGGAACATACCTGGGACCGCACACTGGACTTCCTTTTTACAAACAGCCGGTGGCAAAGCGGATCAACCATAACCCACCAGGATTTTTTTAGCGATTCCGATCATGCTCCCGTGAGCTCGGTAGTTATTGTAAAAAAAAGAAAGTGATTCCAGGTAATGAAATCTATATTTGCTGTAGACTTTAAATCCCTGTAGGAGTCGATAAAAAAATATTAATGCAAACAAGCCTTTACTGCATTGAAATCCTTACTTTTGACAAATACAGTTTGCTAAATATGAGAAACAAATACCTGACAAAGTATAGCCGGATCCTGCTTTCACTTTCTGCCTTTACGCTGCTATTCAACTCCTGCGAACCCCTGGCAACTAGCTTTGACGACGTTGAAGATGCCATTATGTATTCCAAAAGCATCAAGACCGATCCCCCGGTTCCCGATTCAACAATCAGGGTAATGACATGGAATATCCGCTTTGGAATCGGCCGGCAGCCATGGTTTGGCGATGCCTGCGGCGACAATACGGTTTTTAAAAAAGAAGAAGTTATGCCTGGGCTGGAAGCAGTGGTTGCGCGTATCAAAGAAGTAAAACCCGATATTCTGTTTCTGCAGGAATGCGATGTGAAGTCGAACCGTACTGCATATATTGATGAGCTGCAGTACATACTGGATAATACTTATTTCAATTATGCGGCTTATGTTTCGGAGTGGAAATCGGAATTTATCCCCAGCGACGGGCTTGGCCGAATGGACATGGGACTGGTGATACTTTCGCCCTGGCCGATTACGGACGCTAAGCGCATAAACCTTGCAACACGTGAGGATCAGGCCGGGATTGTGAACTATTTCTATCTCCACTCCTGTATTGTGTCTGCCAGGGTAAAAATTCCGGGTTTTAAAGAAATTCCTCTGCTCAACATTCATGCATCCGCTTTTGCCACTGATGATACCAAGAAAAAACATTTCGAAGAGTTCAAGGCTGAAATGGATAAACTCAATGCTGCAGGTGAATATTTTATTGCCGGTGGCGATCTTAACGAATTACCTCCCGGCAGCGATTCTACTGATTTTTGTTACGAGGATATGTGTTCGGGCGAATCGTTTCACCAGCCCGGTGATGATCCCCAGCATAAGCCAGGGAGCGATTATACAGCTGAAATCGAATGGCTTCGTCCCATTTACGAAGCGTATAAATGTGCCTTCCCACTCAGCGATTATGAGCAAAACGAGTCAGCACATTTTACCCACACTACACGTCCCGACCAAACCTGGGACCGCACTCTCGATTATCTTTTTACGAACCACCGCTGGCGTGCAGGCTCAGCAGTAACGCACCAGGAGTTTTTTAATGAATCGGATCATGCGCCTGTGAGTGCAGAATTTGTTTTAATAAAAGAGTAAAACATACAAAAGAGGAAAAGTGAGTGGGAGACAGGGATAAGCCCGTAATGAAAATCCAAAACATTAAAGACATTAACAGCAAAGTGCCCCTGTCAATATAGGATAAGTGAATCCAATTTCATGACACTCCAATCAAAGAAATAATACAACCAAACTAAAACAGCTTATCAGATTCTAAAACTACCACCATGATCAGGAAATCAATACTATGCATCATACTTTTTTACTGCATTGGTGCAGGATTCGCTCAGGATTCAATATTGCTAAAGAAGTGGAGTTATAATACAGCATACCTGATGCCTGCCGGTAAATGGGAAAGCGGAATTTTTCAGCCGTTCAGGTATGGAATTACAAACAAAATGGAAATCAGGGCGAATGCACTTTTATTTCCGTTTCTACCAAATGTTGGTTTAAAATTTGCCCGGGGCAAAATAAATGAGTACACAATTGCAAGCGAACATATTCTGAGCTATCCCACACTATTTCTCAATATAGTAAGCCGCGAAGGTATAGGTGGCCTTATTTCTCCTGAGTATGATTTCCCTTTTATATTTTCCATAAGTAATTCGTTGCTTATTTCACGCGAAATAACTCCTTCAATACTGGCAACCGGCCAGGCAGGATTTGTATTTGCCCTGCGCGGCGAAAAACCCGATCCTCAGGCAACCATTGACCTGCCACTATTCTACCCCCGTATGGCGCATTATTATGAAGGCACTACCGTTCGTTTGGGTGCAGCAGTTAAAGGAAAGTTAAGCACTAAATGGCTGTATGAGGAAGGTGTTCAGGTGTTCATCATCACACGTCCGGAGAATAATTTCTTTTTCGAAAATACCGGCACTCTCATGTGGGCTGTAGGGAAATCTTTACGGATAAGAGGCGGATATGTATTGGCTTATGGAAAATATCCATATGTAAATCCCAAATGGCAGCTTTGGCCAACGCTTGATTTTGTATTCGGGAGTAAATAATTTTCTATTATCCAGATCCTTTCTTTAAACAAATAATGTTATTTAAAGCACCCGGTTAAACAATTACGTGTGCGTTATTGTTGTTTCCAACTATTAATATGTCATTCATGTTAAACCCAGCTTAATCAATAGGAATTTGAAAATCGAACGATCTGTTTTAATGGGGTTTAAACTATCAATGATCTGTAAAACGCCATTAGTTTACAAATATGCTTGAAAACAGAGTAAACAAAGAAATTCTTAAACAACGCCTTGTCAATGAATCGTTTAACCGTAAAACACTTTCGTTTTACAGGTACTTAAATATCCAAAATCCTTCTGAATTCCGTGATGATCTTTACAGCAAATGGTCGGAGCTTGGTTGCTTCGGCCGGATTTATGTTGCCCGCGAAGGCATTAATGCTCAGATGAGTGTACCGGAGCATAATCTTTCTGCATTTCTGCAGCAGCTTGATTCTTTTCCCGGATTGGGTGAAATGCCCATAAAATATGCATTGGTCGATAACGGAAAATCCTTTTATAAGCTAACCATAAAAGTCCGTCCGAAAATTGTTGCCGATGGACTCGATCACGACACGTACGACCTTTCAAAAGTCGGAAAACACCTTTCTGCTCTTGAATTTCACGAGCTGGCAGGAAAACCCGAAACAGTAGTAATTGATATGCGCAACCATTACGAAAGTGAAATCGGACGTTTCGAAAATGCAATTTGCCCGGATGCGGATACTTTCAAGGATGCTATTCAAATGGTGATACGTGATTATGAAAACCAGAAGGATAAAAAGATTTTGTTATACTGTACCGGCGGTATCCGTTGCGAGAAAGCCAGTTCGTTCCTCCTGCATAACGGATTTAATGACGTTTCGCAGCTATATGGAGGAATTATCGAGTATGCACAGCAAATCAAACATTTGGGGCTCACCTCAAAGTTTATAGGTAAAAATTTCGTTTTCGACGAACGCCTTGGTGAAACAATTGACGGACAAGTAATTTCTCATTGCCACCAATGTGGAAACCCAGCCGATACACATGTAAATTGTGCGAACGACGATTGCCACCTGCTGTTTATCCAGTGCGCCGAATGTGCCGTGAAATATGAGAAATGTTGCTCCGACGAATGCCGCGATATTACTCATCTTCCTCTTGAAGCCCGCCGCGAACTGCGGAATGTGAATCATGATAAATATGCCGGAAGTAAAATTTACAAGAGTAAACTATCGCCATTTCTGATGAAGGGAAGTATACAAAAGGAGCAAACAGCAGCCGTTCATGGGTAATTTCTGGCAAACTATTAACAAGCCAATTATTGCATTGGCACCCATGGAAGATGTTACCGACACCGTATTCCGTGAGGTGGTGCTTTCGGTTTCGGATGTTGACGCATTGAATGTTGTTTTTACTGAATTTACTTCTACTGATGGTTTGTGCCACGAAAAAGGCCGTCCTAAAGTGATTGAACGATTGATGGTGAATGCCAGTGAAATGAAATTATTGAAATCGCGTAATACGAAACTGGTGGCCCAGATATGGGGAAGCGATCCAGAAAAGTTCCGGCAAAGTGCGCAACTGATTACAGGCATGAATCTTTTCGACGGCATCGACATCAATATGGGTTGCCCTGTTAAAAAGGTAGTGAAAAATAAAAGCTGCGCCAATCTGATCAACTTCCCCGACCTCGCAAAGGAAATAATACATGCCACTGCGGAATCAACATCTCTGCCTGTTAGTGTTAAAACACGCATCGGTTTCAGCCGGATAAATACCGAGGAATGGATTAACCATTTGCTCGAAACAGAACCGAAAGCTATTACTATTCATGGCCGTACCCGCAAAATGATGTCGAACGGACCTGCACTTTGGGACGAAATAGGAAAAGCTGTTACTCTGCGAAACCAGCTCGGGAGTTCTACGGTTATGCTTGGAAATGGGGATGTGATCAGCTATCCGGATGCAATTAACCGTATTGCAACGTATGGCGTGGATGGTGTAATGGTTGGAACCGGTGTATTTAAAAATCCATGGATGTTCAACAGTATGCCTGTTGAAATAACCATTAAACACCGTATCCACTTGATGCACAAACATATATTACTCTATGAAAACACCTGGGGCAACGGGAAAGATTATAATGTGCTGAAACGATTTTTCAAAATTTATCTGAACGGATTTGCCGGTTCAGCGCATTGGCGCGATAAATTTATGCGGGCGCATGGTTATGCCGAAGCACTGGTATTACTAACTGAACTTGAAGAAGAACAAAAGGCACTTTTAGTCGTATAGCTATTTGAAGGGAATGTTAAAATCAGAAAAGCACCATGGGATAATTTCACATGGCTATTCTAAATTAACCTTTGAAACCAAACAATACTCTTCACTTTTTGTTAATTATTAATAAGCCTTAAGGTTCTTCTCTTTTATTCGGTGACGCAAACATATTTTTCAATCCGGAGAATAGCGGTATCACTTGAAATTCAAGGTGTTCCCTTCAATAGGACAACATTCAAAACTAACACCGGATTTAATCAAACCCATGAATCTTTCAGAAAATTTAGCTGAGGCAACTCAGGCTAAAACAATTGTGCGTCAGCCTTTTTCAGAGTTTTTACAAAACTTCAGGAATAAATTAGATGTAGTATTTCATCAACGAACTGATATTAATCAGCTCGAGAGCCGCCGGGGTCTGCCTCCCTTTGTTATGCGCGAATTACTTTCAGCGGATCCCTTTTCGGCATTTATCCCTTCGGCTTATGGCGGTCGCGGAGCGCATACTCACGAAGGCATCGAAATGATATCAACGGCTTCGTATGAGTCGTTGGCACTTGGTCTCACTTTCGGTATCAACTGGGCGCTGTTTCTGCAACCGGTAAATAAATATGGCAACGATAAAATAAAAGCTCCGGTTTTTAAAGGTTTTCTTACGGATAAAAAAATGGGTGGTCTCATGATCACCGAACCCGGGCACGGCAGTGATGCATTGAATATGCAGACATCCTTCACCGAAGAACATGACCATTATCACCTGAAAGGCACCAAACACTGGGCTGGACTTACCGGCTGGGCCGATTACTGGCTGCTTACCGCACGGCGGAAAACCAGCGGTGGCGAACTGATGCGCGATATTGATTTCTTTGTGTCCGATAACAATAAAACCGGCCAGATCATTGATGTGGATGAGTATTTCGAAAACCTTGGATTGTATATGATCCCATACGGACGAAATAAAATTGATGTGAAAATTCCTCGTTTATACCGCCTGGAGCCTGAAACTACCGGTATTTCGATGATGCTGGATACTCTTCACCGTAGCCGCCTCGAAATACCTGCTATGGCGCACGGCTTTATAAAACGTTTGCTCGACGAAGCAATCAGCCATTGCGAATCGCGTTTTGTAGGCGGGCAAAGCCTTTTCAAATACGACCAGGTGCAGCAACGCCTTGCAAGCATTCAGTCGGCGTTTACCATTTCATCAGCCATTTGTGCGCATAGCAGCGACAATGCTGGTGTGGAAATTGACCTGGCACCGCACGGGCTTAAAGCCAATTCGGCAAAAACAGTTGCTACCGACCTGATGCAGGATGCCGCGCAACAGTTGTTTCAACTGGTTGGTGCGAAGGCGTTCAAACACAATCATATCGCTGGCCGGGCAATAGTCGATAGCCGACCCTTCCAGATTTTTGAAGGATCAAATGATATTTTATATGCCCAAATTTCGGAAGCAGTTGTGAAACTGATGAAACAAGCCAAAGAAACCAATTTGTTCCAGTTCCTTAAAAGTTTTTCGCTTACCTCGAAATCGGCTGAACAACTACAGGAGCTCCTCAATTTTAATATTGATACCCAATTGCCTCAACGCAAGCTTGTTGAACTTGGGAAAGTTATTGGCCGAATTGTTTCAATGGAAATGGTTATCGACCTTGGACAAAAAGGCTACCTGCCTGATTTGATTGCCAATAGTCTGAATATGATTAAACAAGAACTTAATTCATTACTTACATCCTACTCATACGCAAACAAATCGCTGGTTGTAGTTGATTATAAAGAAGACAGTCATTGGAGGGATTTTGTAAGGGGGTAGTTTTTAACTTGCACTTTAAAAATTTAAGGTTCTCACGCTGAAAAAGCTGGGAACCTTTTCTTTTGTGCTATATTATTCTATTTCATGATGTTTTTCATCCATAGGGAGAGTTTTTCTGGTCTGTATTGAATCGTTTTTGAACATTCTTTTGTAACTTGCAGTGTGTTTTCTGTTTCACTCATTATTCCCTGTTATACGCAATATCCAACGAGACTGATCCTAACCTACTGATACTGATTACAACATTACAGGCATGGCTTGCTTAATTTATAACCACCTACCTGCTGAATATTTTCCCTTAATGAATTCCTGAGTTGCCCTGGTTCCTTGCAAGTGATTTGATTAAAAATCATTTAAAGAATAGTATCATGAAATAGCCATGAGCAGAAAATTTGCTCACCAACCGGAATGATTATTCTCATGGCGTATTCCATCTGACCCGTAAAAAATTAAAAAATAAACAGATGAAAACGAAGTATTTCTTTTTTATTCTGCTATTTGTTTCGTCATGTGCTCCGTCAAAAGAGGACTTCCGAACGAACCCGACCTCCCATGAGAAGTATATAATTGTGACTGCGGATGATTATGGCGCTTCGATAAATATTAACAAAGGCATCTGTCAGGCTGCCGAAAATGATATAATTACAACGATTTCGGTACTAACGAATTTTACAGAATCAATCAGTAATCTGAAATCGCTTTCTGAAAAATATCCCTCCATCGGTATCGGCGTGCATTTAAATATTACCACTGGCAAACCACTTACCAATCCGGAACTTATTCCGTCAATGGTAAACGAGCAGGGAAATTTTTACACTATCAGCGAATTGTTGCCCAGGTTAAGAGGCATTTCAACCAATGAACTAAAAACGGAACTGAGAGCACAGGTACAGGTTTTGGCTGATAACGGAATACGGATTGACCATTTATCCAATCAACATGGTATTTTATCCTCATATTCGCCATTTTATGAGGTGTTAATTGATCTGGCCAAAGAATACAATCTTCCGGTGCGCTCGAATGTACTCGCAAGTATGAAATACCCGGAGGTTTTTCCAAATTCATTTATGCACCAGGAAGGATACAGGATATTCCGCTCTTTCGCAATAGCACATCCTCTTAAAGCATTAGCCTATTCTAACGATTTCAACGTCAGGGATTATAATTACACAATGTCAAAGCTTGACAATGCTCAAGTTACGCATCCCGATTTGCTTATCGACTATTTTTATGGCAATCCTACTGAAACGAATCTCACCTTTATCCTCAACCATCTTCCTCCGGGAATTAATGAAATTGTTCTTCATCTTGGAACTCAGGACCGCCAGCAGGAATACCCCAGCGGCTTAAATCTGGATTACTTCAGCAACAGGGAGCAGGAATTAAAAACCTTGACCACCTGCAATTTCAACGATCATTTACAACAAATGGGTATTAAAAAAATAAACTATTCGGAAATTGACCGAATTGCAACTTTGCATGTCAGTAATCAAACAGACCCAGATTAAAGGCTAAAGTCCAGAAGGTGTTCGTTATTTATCAGGAATAAAAATAACATCTAAAAGTCATTATATTTCAGCAAATTAAGATTTATTGCAGCATTTTGGGGTTGTATATATATTTCTATTTATATACATTTACACCCTGATCACTAGTAGACTATTAAAGCTGAGTAGGGGTATTCTTCATTTATTTAAGTATTTAAGTTACTAAAACCTGAAATTATGCGTGATTCAGAATACATTCAAAATAGTGAGAATAAAGGTCTTCACCTTGGATTGGATATAGGTTCAATTTCTGTTAATGCCGTTGTAATTGATAACACCAAAAAGGTGTTGGAAAACCGTTATGAATACTGTTATGGCAAGCCTTTCGATGT
>CAZOXJ010000061.1:0-6786 GCA_964583325.1 uncultured Lentimicrobiaceae bacterium | reverse complement strand
GAAGTTCCCATCGAAAATGAATTTGGACAATTAGCCCTGAAATCGGTCAATCCGCCACGTATAGCAGGCCGCTGCAGTGTTTTCGCTAAAAGCGACATGATTCACCTTCAGCAGATTGCCACCCCGCTTCACGATATAGTGGCCGGTTTATGTTTTGCTGTTGCCAGGAATTTTAAAAGTACCCTGGGACGCGGGAAAAAATTTGAAAAACCTTTCATTTTCCAGGGTGGTGTTGCTGCTAATGCCGGAATGGTCCGCGCTTTCAGGGAAATATTTGAACTCACTGACGATGAACTGCTCATACCCGAATACCATGCCTCCATGGGTGCTTTGGGCGCGATATTCCATACTTTAAAAAATCAAAACGGCAGCGCTGTTGCTTTTAGAGGAACCCGTGAAATAAAAGAGTACCTGGCAAGCGACCGGAGCAACACAGCCCGCCTGGGAAGCCTGAAAGTTTCCAAAGCCGAGTACAATAAGGAAGTAAAGCAAATACCAAAAGATGGCACTAAAACCGAAGTTTATTTGGGTGTAGACGTTGGTTCCCTTAGTACGAATGTAGTGCTGATCGACAGCAAAAACAATGTAATTGCCCGAAGATATCTTCCAACTGCATCTAAACCATTAAATGCCATACAGCGGGGTTTAAAAGAAATTTTTATTGAAATTGGCGGACATGTTACCGTGCTTGCTGTCGGCACAACCGGTTCCGGCCGATATCTTACAGGTGATTTTATCGGTGCCGATTCGATTCAAAACGAGATTACTGCACAGGCAACAGCAGCTATTGCCTATGATCCAACTGTGGACACTATTTTCGAAATAGGTGGCCAGGATTCGAAATATATCAGTATTGAAAATGGCGTGGTGGTTGATTTTGAAATGAACAAGGTTTGTGCAGCCGGTACAGGTTCATTCCTCGAAGAACAAGCCGATAAACTCGATATCACAATCATTGATCAGTTTGCCGATATGGCTTTCAAAGCTGAAAAGCCCGTAAGGCTCGGCGACCGGTGTACCGTTTTCATGGAATCGGACCTGAATTCGCACCAGCAGAAAGGAGCTGATATTCCTGACCTTGTAGGCGGACTGGCATATTCCATCGTTCAGAATTACATCCAGAAAGTAGTTGGTGATAAACCCATTGGCAATAAGATTTTCTTCCAGGGTGGTGTAACCAATAACAAAGCTGTTGTAGCCGCTTTTGAAAAGGTGACCGGGAAACCTATTATCATTCCGCCTCATTTCGATGTTACGGGTGCTATCGGTGCCGCAATCCTGGCCAGGAATTCAATGGCTGAAGGACAAAAAACGAGATTTAAAGGGTTTGATATCAGTGAAATACCATTTTCAATTTCGAGTTTCACCTGCCATGCTTGCACTAATAACTGCGAGATACAGCGCATTAAGATCGAAGGTGAAGCCAAAATGTTGTTCTATGGCGGAAGGTGCGAGAAATATGAACTCGACGAGCGTAAAGGCAAAGGAAAAGATATTCCAAACCTTTTCGAGGAACGCTTGCAGATGCTCATGGGTGATTATAAAGAAGAACCAGAAAACGGTAAAATAACCATCGGAATTCCCCGTGCGCTGATGGTTTTCTACCAGCAGTTCCCGTTCTGGCGATCGTTTTTTGAGCAACTGGGTTTCCGGGTTATACTATCCGATCCATCGGATCAGCAAATTGTTACACGGTCAATCGAACTTATGGTTTCCGAAACCTGCCTGCCGGTTGAACTGATGCACGGACACGTAGATAACCTGCTGGAAAAGAAAGTCGATTATGTTTTTCAGCCATTTATCGTGAATGCTAAAGGGGCAAAGGAAAACCCGACAAACAACTGCAACTGCCCATGGATACAATCGTACCCGTTTATGGTGCGGAGTGCATTTAACGACACCAAGATCCGGGATAAATTCCTCACACCTACCCTGCATTTCCGCTATTTCGAAAGGGCACTCAAGAAGGAACTTCCGCAGTTTATGAAGGAAAAATTCGGTATCCCCGTTTCAAAAACAAACAAAGCAATTGATACGGCAGATGCCATCCAGGTAAGTTTTGAAGAAGCAGTGAAACAGCGGGGCCGTGAAGTACTTGCCAACCTACCAAAAGACAAAAAAGGCCTTGTAATTCTTGGAAGGCCTTATAACACAACCGATCCATTGCTCAACCTTCGTCTGGTCGAAAAACTGATCAACCTGAATACATTACCCATTCCGGTCGATTTTCTGCCTTTGCTGGAAGAGAATATTTTTGAAGATTATAAAATGATGTACTGGCCTAATGGCCAAAAGATTATGTCGGCAAGCCGCCTTGTGAAGAAAAACGACAATTTGTTTGCTGTTTATATGGGTAATTTCAGGTGTGGCCCCGATTCGTTCCTTACACATTTTGTGCGAAACGAAATGAAAGGTAAGCCATACCTCCACCTCGAAGTGGACGAACACAGTGCCGATGCCGGTTTGATCACCCGTTGCGAAGCCTTCCTCGACAGTCTCGACGGATATCAGAAAGTACATGCAACAGCAACCGAAACCATACATACACATATTAAGCACTCCAGGAGCCTCGAAGGAAGAACGCTCTATCTTCCCTATGCCGGTGATACTGTTCATATTATTGCTGCTGCTGCCCGTAGTTGCGGAATTGATGCACAGGTTCTGCCCATGCAGGATGCAACCGACCTTGAAATTGCGCGTAAGCACACCAACGGCCAGGAATGTTTCCCGGCCATCGCTACCACGGGCAGTTTCCTGAAAAAACTGATGGAACCGGGTGTTGATCCTAAGAAAGTCAGCTTTTTCATGCCCGACCATAACGGTCCCTGCCGTTTCGGCGATTACAATAAACTGCACCGGATTATCTTCGATAAACTGGGATATGAAGATGCCCATTTAATGACCCCCAGCAACGAGGATGCCTATGCCGACCTGGCGGGTGACAAATCGCGAACCTTCCGGATGAATGCCTGGAGCGGGATTGTGGGCCTCGATATCCTTCGGCGCCTTCTGCAGGAACGCAGGCCTTATGAACTGGTGAAAGGCGAAACCGATGCAGTTTACCTGAAATGCCGCACAGAACTTATTAACTCGGTGGCAAGCGGGGCAAAGGATGTAGGTTCAGTACTCGAAAAAGCGGGCAAGGCATTTCATGCTATTGCGGCTGATTTCAGTAAACGGAAACCTGTGATTGCTGTTGTGGGCGAAATTTTTATGCGCGATAACCCGTTTTGCAGCGGCCACCTGATCGAGAGGCTCGAAGCATTGGGCGCCGAGACCATTATTTCCCCGTTTGGCGAATGGCTCCATTACTCATCGTACCGTTACTGGCGCGACAGCTTATGGAAAGGAAGCCTGAAAGGATTGTTCAAATCAAAATTCCAGCAAGTATACCAGCACTATACGGCTAAGCAATTAACCGGTAAAGTTGAAGAATACCTTACTGTGCGAAAAGACCTTGAAATTGATGAGATACTGAAACTTTGCGGTCCGTATATCCATAAGGATTACGATGGCGATCCTCCTATTGCGCTTGGTTCAGCGGCCGGGCTGGTAGAGATGAATATCTCCGGTGTAGCTAATATTCTTCCTTTCACCTGCATGCCGGGGACAATCATTTGTGCTGTTTCGAATGATTTCAAAAAAGACCATCACAATATTCCCTGGCTCAATTATGCTTACGACGGGCAAGAGGACAGCGGTATCGAAACGCGACTACAGGCATTTATGCATCAGGCGAAGGAATTCTCTACCACAAACGGATTCCATATGACGGAAAACTGGTTTAAGGAAGCTAGTAAGGTGTAAGTGCCTGGAATTTAATCTCACATTTATTTATTGCCAATGCATCCTCAGATTTCCTAAAAGAAAAACTACAGCGCATTCCCGGCTGGGGCATCCTTAAAACTTAACCCCTAACGAAAAGTATGGAATCGGAATTTTGATGGATTCAGAATAGTCGTACAGTGCAGAACCATCTGGATAGCCGACAACGAAATCGTATTTCGCCGAGGTATATTCGAACCCAACCATCAGAGCCCTGTAACGGACATTTAGCCCAAAGGATGTTCCCAGCTTTGTCTGGTCTTCACCATTGTAAGCGTGGTACTGTGTTTCGCCCGATCTGAATAGATGGGGATACAGTTTAAAATACACGTCAGCAATCAATTTCCCAGTGAAATTATACGAAAAGCATGGCCCGGCTTTAATCCCTGCCAAAAAATAGCTGTCAGATTTATTATCATTAATAAGATCGGGGCTGTTCGCTAATCCGCTAATACTCAGATAAGTAATATCAATGCCTAGTTTCATATTATCGGCAATTTTAAGGCTGCTAAAGTAGAAAATGGTTCCAACCTCGAACTGTGCAGCCGCTGTAACTACTTCGTTGGAACCCAGTTCTCCACCCGGGAATCCTAAACCAATACGCCCATATACGGCATTATCGAAAACACCTTTATCTTCTCCGGACTGGCTATAGGACGAAACGGCCCAAAGCGCTGTTATTGCAAGTAAAATAATTCTTTTCATATTGACTGAGTTTGTTTTGGTAAATGCAAATGTAAAAATTAATAAGTCCAAATGAACAGGCGACTTGCAGCAAAACTACATTGTGTTTGTTCTCAGGCAGAGTATCCTAAGGTTGTTACTTCATTTACTTCAGTTTGCCGCTTACATTCTGGCTGGATAGATTTTCTCACTTTATGCGAAGAAATAGAAATTGAAAAGATACTGGAAATGAACAGTCCATATATTCATAAGGATTATGATGGTGATCCGGCAATCGCACTGGGTTCTGCAGCCGTACTGATGGAAACAGGCATTTCGGGCGTGGCAAATATTCTTCCATTCACATGCATGCCATACAATAATATGCGCCGTATCGAACGACTTTAAAAAGACCATCACAATATTCCCTGGCTCAATTATGCTTACGACGGGCAAGAGGACAGCGGTATCGAAACGCGACTACAGGCATTTATGCATCAGGCGAAGGAATTCTCTACCACAAATGGATTCCATATGACGGAAAACTGGTTTAAGTAAGAATGCTAGCGTATTTTTAGTAGAACAATTCTAACTGACTAAAGCCGGCTTATATCCCGTAATGGATGTTTGTCAGCTTAAAATTTGTATCTTATTGATTTTCAAATTGTAAATTGAAGATAAAAAATCAAGATATATTTAAAATTATCTGGTCAGAAATAAGTTTTAGGATATTGAATAATCCTATATTTGTTAAGTATTACCTTTGATTATAAGGCATGTTAGTAATAACACTTTTTATGAGATCTTTAAGTTCTATCCGGCTATATAGTCTGAAAAGTTCACTGATATTCACAATACTGGTTTTTTTCTTGTCATCATGCAAGCAAGAATCCGGAAATTGTGATGACCCGATCCCGGAAATTTGTACACTAATTCTTGTTGACCTTTCCGACAATTTATGAGTCGGGACAACTTACCATGAAGAATCCATCAAGCTTTTTGTTTCAGATGTGTCAATTCCTTTGAACTTCGAAAACGGAAAAATTTCTTTTCAATACAGCACACTAAAACAATTTAACCAGCAGGATTACCTTTTGCAACTCAGCGAAAACGAATTTGAAACTGTGAATCTGAATATCAGAACCAGCATTACTGAATGTTTTATTTCGCAAATTCATGATAGCTTTAAATGTAACAAAGGCAAACTGTGAAACATTGCAGGAAATACCTACAAAATCATTAACGAATATCCTTGATAAAAACAGGCATCGATCTAAATCAATTCAAATTTCTACCCACAAACTAATTTTAAAAAATATGAAGAAACTATTTTTTTTAGGCTTACTCCTTTCGGCGTTTACCACTCTGAACGCACAGGATGCGATTTATCAGCACAAAGGGTTTTACTTGTCACTGGGGGCAGGTCCTGTATTTGGGAAAGTAACAGATGATGTTAATGAAAATGGCTATAAGTATACCATGGATATGACTGGAACGGGAGCAGAGTTTGATTTCAAAATCGGCGGAGCAATAAAGGAAAATCTGATATTACATGCAACCCTTGTTTCACGAACAATGAAGGGCCCAAATGTGACTTATTCAAATGGGAATTCCATGAAGTCAGGGGATAATCTGAATATCGGAGAAGCTATGTTCGGAGCAGGGGTCACATATTATGCCATGCCTGTGAACATGCTCTTTTCCGGTACGTTGGGCTTAGGCAATTTTTCAGTTATCGATACTGAGAATTCAGGGAACAATGTTTCGACCCAGAGGGGATTTTCATTGCAGCTTAAAGTAGGTAAGGAATGGAAGGTTTCGAAAAAATGGGGCTTAGGTGTTGCATTCACTTACGGCAAAACCAGTTTGACAAATGAACCCAGTGCAAACTTAACGGAAAAAATGAATAGTAACAGGTTAGGAATTTTATTTAATGCATCTTTAAATTAAGGTCGGGCTGATTTTACTTCCCTACTGTAACTTCTATTTTCAACAGCTTGCTTAATAGCACATTAGTAAGCTGTTGAAATTTTTAATTTTGGGATTCAAATAAAATCGATTTGTTAAATACCGTAAATCTTTCGTATAATTATTTCTGCAGAGCTTATTTTTGTATAAAAATCTAACACTTGAAATAGCCATAGTTGAATAAATCACCAACAGAAGTTAATACTAAACTCAACCTGGCATATCCCATATGACCTTTAAAACACGAATTGATAACATATGAAATAGCCATGAGAAGAAAATTTGCTCACCAACCGGAATGATTATTCTCATGGCGTATTCCATCTGACC
>CAZOXJ010000060.1:10095-19723 GCA_964583325.1 uncultured Lentimicrobiaceae bacterium | reverse complement strand
TAATAGATGCCATATACAGGGATTTCCCCGAAGTGAGTCATGTTAAGATAAAAGTCTCGAAACTAAATCCCGCACTTGCACATGGCGGAAAAATAAGACAGGTTAGTGTTACTCTTGAAAAGTAAAAATGTTCGGTTTCGGATGTTGAAATCCGGATGTAAATGAATTCTTAAAAAAAATATTGTCCTGAATGAATAACAAGGCACGTCCTTTTGAGCAAAAAAAGTGCCCACGCTGTGGAAATGCTTTTGTGTGCAGCACCTCATCCAAATGCTGGTGTTTTGAATACGATGTTCCAGCCGAAACGATGGAAATGATCCAGGAAAAATGGCAGGGATGCCTTTGCCCCGACTGTCTGAAATCGTTTTCGAGGCAAGCTTAAAAAAGATTTTGTTGATAAAATGTTAATTACTTACCTTTGCACTGCCAAAACAAGGTTTCGTGGCCGAGTGGTTAGGCAGCGGTCTGCAAAACCGTGTACAGCGGTTCGAATCCGCTCGAAACCTCACTATTAATGCAAAAAGCCTCCCGAAAAGGAGGCTTTTTGCATTATGTCAGTTAAATTTATTCCGCTTTCTTATACACTATCGCCACTACGGTTTTATCATCGCCGCCCATATTGACAGTCATTCCATAAGGGCGGGAAGGATCAATTTTTACCTGGTTCAAACCGGCTTTGCCTGTTAATTGTTCCCAAATGGTAACAGCCATATGTACTCCTGTGCCTCCGGTTGGATGTCCCCAGCCAATTAATCCGCCTGTAGTGTTGATAGGGATTTTCCCATCGCGGGCGGTATTTCCGGCAGCTACAAAATCGGCGCCTTTACCATGAGGAGCAAATCCAAGCGCTTCAACAGCCAGAATTCCTGCAATGGTAAAGCAGTCGTGAAGTTCGACAGTACCTAATTGTTCAATCGTTATGCCAGCCGAAGCCAGTGCCTGCCTGCCTGCTTCACGAATCGTTGTAAGTACAGTAGGCTGAGGAGGATCTTCAGTAATATCGTCAACCGCATGCCCCCACCCTATTACTTCAACTGCATCAGCATAAGCAATGCCGGCACGTTTAAGTCCGTCTTCACTCATAATGGCAATGCCCGATGCGCCATCGCTCACTTTTGAGCAATCGAAAACATTCAGATGGTCAGTAAATGATTTTGGATTAGGTTCTGTTAAAGCCAATGCCTCAAGATCTGCAACTGAATTATGGTGTTCCTGGGCTGTGGGGCAAAGCCTTGCATTTTCGATTGCATTGCGGAACCAGCGGGCAAATCCTTTCCTTGCATTTTCGCGTCCAAATTCTTCATAATATGCTCCTGCCCTGTCGCTGAACTGTCCGGGGAAAAAGTATGCATGACCGTTTTTCCGTTTGTTGAACCAACCGGCGCCAGCCAGAATATCGGCACCGTAAATGGCTTTTACCGTATTCTGAACCTCAACACCAATGCATAGAACCGAATCAGCTGTTCCGGCAAGCACCGATTTAATACCGGTAATTAAAGCAAGTCCTCCGGAGGCACATGCTCCCTCGACACTGATTGAAGGTTTGTAGCGTAAACCTTTATCAATCATAGGAATAAAAGCTCCCAGGTGTGCCTGTTTGTTGAAACGTGCCGACATAAAATTGCCGACAACACTTTCGTCAATATTCTGAGCTCCTCCTACCTGGGAGAGAACTCCCTGGCCTGCTTCTTTCAGGTAATGTTCAAGCCCGGGACGTTCGGTGCGGGGATTAAACTCTTTACGGCCGGTACCAAGGGAAATGGTGTTGTAACCGGCAGCCATATATATCTTTAAAGATGGTTTTTTCATTTCAAAATGTTTTTATCCGGTTACAAATAATCGTTTATAGGTCCATACGCATGGAAGAATCCGGTGAGCAGAACGGTATTCACATCTTTTTCGTTATTGGCAACGCCGTCGTTCACCAACTTACGGGCCGTTTCACGCGAATTAAGGGCGTAAGCTATTGCAAGGTCCGCCCCTTTAGACGGAGAAGCCTGTAGCGCTTTAAAAGCAGGAATTAAGACCTTATCTTTATCGGAAACCTTAACCAACGTTTTCCAGGGTAATACTTCAGCAGGAGCAGCACCGAGCCAGCTATCAGCAGTTGCCCGGAAAGTATCAATATCAATATACGACCCGGTAAGTTTGTCGATAACAGCCACCGGTTTCCCTTTCTGATATTTGAAAAAGCCATCTTTCTGGCTTCCGTCGCTGAACTGTCCTCCCTTTACACCACCGAGAACCAATTCGTCGAGCAGTATACTATGCAGTTTCTCACCAGTCATATGCGGCTGCATAACACGAAGTATGAACTGAACCACATCAAGCCCTACATAATCTACAAGTTGAAAAATACCCATCGGGCGGGAAAGAAAATCACGGGTAACGCGGTCGATACAGTAAATCGCTTCATGCAAAGGCATATAAGCTAGAAGCCTCTTTGCTTCCTTAATTCCGAATAAAGCATCACGCATAAAATGGCCATTGCCAATAAACCCGGCAATATCGTTCGATGGCACAACTGTTTTACGAAGATTGGCAGCATACTTGTTGGCAAACTCAATCATCTCAGCAGGGTTTTCGGCTACTGTGATCAGCTCAACCAGTTTTTGGACCGCCGGAGGATTATAAAAATGAAATCCCAGTATCCGACCTTCAAGCGCAGAATTTGTATTCAGCCCTCCAATGGGAACCGAAGAAGTATTAGTGAAGAACCATGGCTTATTGACATTATTCTCATTGATCTGGCGGAAGAGTTTTTCTTTTAGGGCCTGGTTTTCGCTCACTGCTTCAAAAACAAGTGTTGAATCATATGCTGCTTCAAGGCGGGTAGTAGTTCGAACAACGCTCATCACATCCTGAACATATGCCTCAATTATTTCACTGTTTTCGATTAGGGCAGGTTTATCGGCATATAGTTTCCGAAGTGCAACAATTTTCTTTTCTGCTGCTTTCAGCACCTGCGAACGAACATATTTTACAAGGCCGACAAGACCTTCATCAGAGGTATCGATAGCATTGAGGATAAATGTTTTCCCTTTATTTTCGGGTTTCAACATCTGGTCGGCCATTTCGATAGCGGTAAGAAGCAATATTCCGCTTCCCATTTTACCGGCAGCGCCGAGGACTGAAACTTTTTGAATTCGTTGTATGTATTGCATTGGGGTTGGGGTTTTGAGGTTGGGGTTAGGGGAGCCAGGCAAAGGAGAGAAGGGTCACCATTGAGGTTTACGTTTTTCGAGGAACGCTTTCATTCCCTCGGTACCTTGTTTGCCAAATAGCTGACCGAAGGACTGGGCTTCGAGCTGACTGCCCTGGGCAAGGCTAACCTGGTAACCCTGGCGGGTAACAAATTTCACCAGTTTAACGGCATCAGGACCTTTGGCTGCGATTACGCCTGCAATACGAAGAACTTCCTCCATCAGTTGCTCGGGTTCAACCACTTTCTGAACTAATCCTATCCGCAAAGCATCGGCGGCAGTTAGCATTTCTCCTGTAGTAAGCATAAAAAGGGCATCGCCCATGCCGATAAGTCTTGGCAGGCGTTGTGTTCCGGCATAACCGGGGATAAGGCCCAGGCTAACTTCGGGCTGACCAAATTTGGCTGATGCCGAAGCAATACGAAAATCGCAGGCCAGAGCCAGTTCGAGTCCGCCGCCAAGCGCAAAACCATTGATAGCAGCAATTACCGGAACTTCAACAGTTGAAAAACCTTTGAAAGTCCGTTGTCCCCGAAGCGAGAACTCTTCGGCTTCGGCAGGTGTTTTATTTACCATTTCAGCAATATCGGCACCGGCAATAAATGCTTTACCTGCCCCGGTTATTACCACGGCTGTAAGTTCAGGATCGCGTGCATCGTTTGCAATGAGGTTATCCATTTCATCGAAAAACGCGGTATTAAGAGCGTTGAGGCTTTCGGGGCGGTTGATTGTTACCAGCAGAGTGCTTCCGTGGCGCACGGGTTGAAGTATTTTATAATCCATCGGTATAAGAATGAGAAAACTTTTGAAGTTCCTTTTTTGAAACAGAAACAAATATAATTATATTTCTATATGTAGAACAAAAGGGGTGGCAAAAAAGTTGGACGGATGCAAAAGATAAGCTCTAAAGAATTCCCTTCTTTTCACGAAAATTAAAAAATAAATGCTGAATGCCTGATATATTCCTATTGATAAAGTCCTTTTACCCTTGGTTTTCCGGCTACAAAATCTTTAAGATAAAAGGGTTCGCAATACGCTGTATCGGCAAAATTACCATTTTCAAATTCGCTTACCGCCAACATACAAACAGCTTCAGCTGAAAGGAAAATAGTATCTAAAAATGTAAAATTCCCTTTATCAGCGAAAACTGATGTGCATTTTGAAGCACCATCGCCAAAATAAATAATCTCTTTATCGGCGAATTCGCCGAAAACATCATCAGTTACAACAAGTGCATTAACAGACTGTATTTCATTTAACCGGAGATCGTACAATGCAGTATAAACTTCCATCCGCCTGGCATCGAGCATGGGGCAAAAAATACTGTTGTGTAAATTTTTATTCTCCATATTACTCTTCTGCAAAGCCTGCCAGGCCAACGCTTTTAGAGTATCGATTGCAATAATCGGTTTATCAAGGGCATAGCTTAATCCCTTGGCAGTTGAAACACCTATGCGAAGTCCGGTGTAAGAGCCAGGGCCCATGCTTACAGCAATAGCATCAACATCCTGGTAGCTCAAACCTGCTTCCTGAAATACTTCGGCTATGAACCCGGTGAGCGCAGCTGAATGTTCGCGCACTCCCACTGATTCACGTATAGCCAGCAGGTTGCCATCATTTACCAATGCAACCGAACATATGGAAGCCGCTGTTTCGATACCCAGAATAATTGCCATGTACAAAGATTTAAAATGAGTGCAAAAGTAGGTTTTTATTACAAAAAAAATCCGGGTTCCCGTTGCTGTTTTCTCTAAATCAGCCTCATGGAACCCGGAATCCGCTATTCAATTTCAATAACTCAATACGGTATTACTTTTTTTCGTCGGTGTAAAGATCTTTAGCGTCAACCTTTTTCACCTTGTCATCATGCTTTAGTTTCTTGGAAACAGCACGGTAAGGCGCAGTTATAACTTCCTGACCATCAGTGAGGCCTTCGACTATCTGTATATACATATTATCCTGAATGCCGGTTTTTACCTTCACCATTTTAGCTTTGCCATTGTCATAAAGGAAAACGTATTCCTGTGCTACTTCAATTTTCTTTTTCGTGTTTTCGGTACTCCCTTCCGATTCCTCGGCACTTTTTGCTTTTTCAATGGCAGCGGCACTGGTATCGGCCCGGGTGGTAACAGCTTGTATCGGAAGAGTGAGAACATTAGCCATACTTTCTGTCTGGATATCAACGGTTGCAGACATTCCCGGGCGGAAAGGCGAATCGTTAGGTTTATCAGCTTTAATAAGATCCTGGTAAGAAGAGGGAAGTATGCGGATTTTTACTTCAAAATTTGTGACCTGGTCGGCGCTTACGCCAACTGTATTGGCCGACGTACTTATCTCGGTCACCACTCCTTTAAACTTGCGGTTCTGATAAGCATCCACTTCTACAACGGCTGTATCATTGAGAGTAACCCTCACAATATCGTTTTCGTTAACACTTACATTAACTTCCATGGTTTGCAGATTAGCAATACGAAGTATTTCGGTACCCGAACCGAACTGCGAAGCACCGGCAACGCGCTCACCTTTTTCGATATTCAGTTTTGAAACTGTACCGTCAACAGGTGCATAAATTGACGTCTTCGACAGGTTTTCCTTTGACTCCTTAACGCCGGCCTCGGCACTTTTTACGTTAAACGAAGCCGCTTTCACACTTTCTTCGGCAGCTTCAACTTCAGCCTGTGCCACTTCAAAATTTGCCTGTGAAGTTTCAAACTCTGCATCGGAAATCGTTTTCTGTGCGTGAAGTTTTACATTGCGGTCGTTAGTGTTTTTAGCATTGATAAACTGCGACTTAACCTGTGCCAGCCGGGCTTTGGCGTTGGCCAGGTTGGCCTGCGATGTATTGAGCGCTGCAATGGTTCGGTCGTAATTGGAAAGATAAATTTCGGGATTAATTTTTGCAAGCAGCTGTCCGGGTTTTATAAGATCGCCTTCTTTGATATAAAGTTCGATAATTTCGCCTGATACATCAGGGGAGAGCTTTACCTCAAACTCAGGGGCAATTTTCCCGTTTGCCGAAACCACTTCCACAATGGTACGCTTGGTAACTTTTTCGGTAGCAATTTTTGTTTCATCGGGCGTTCCGATCAAGCCTTTTTTCTTGGCAATAACTCCGGCTATAAGTACTATTGAAACAAAAATAATAAGTATCCAGATGATTCTTTTCTTCGTGAACATTGTTGATATGTATTAAATTATGGTTCGGTTTTGGGTTGTTTGTTTTGAATTAATCCTTCTAATGATTATTTACGTTTGAGTGATAACGGTTTACCCATGTAAAAATCGAGGACGGTACTTTTAAAAATGAATTCATATTTGGCGCGAAGCTGGTCGGATTCCGCCTTTTCGAGGTCTTTTTTCGAATTGTTATAATCAACCGAATTCAAAGCACCTACAGCGAATTTCTGATCAGCATACCTGAACGACTCCCTGGCCGCATTTACTCCGATAGTGGCAGCTTCGTAATTATTAAGAGCCGCTTTTGCATCAGCGTAAGCTTGCTGAATCGTTTTCCGGAGTTCGAGTTTGGTAAGTTCGAGGTTGTATTTTTGATTCTCGACATTAATCTTAGCCTTACTGATGGCTGTGCGTGTGGCCCATCCGTTGAAAATCGGAACATTCAGATTCAGAGCAACTGATTTGTTGAAATTATCGTTAAACTGATCACTGAAAGGTTTTGTTTCATAAACGGAAGTACCGGCAAAAGTCCACACCTGTTGTGCCGGTTGTCCGTTAGCATCAGGTATAAAACCTACAGGAGCAGTTGTAGTAACATCAGGAATATAAGGTGTATAGCTCTTAAGTATCTGGGCGGCACCCGAATATCCTGAAGCCAACGAACCCTGCAAGGTTAGCGATGGTGATTGCCCACCCTGGGCAAGTGATAGGCCTAGTTCGGAACTTTTCACCCTCGACTCGGCGCTTTTAACGGAGGGTTGGGTTTCGAGCGCATATCCATAAATCTGATCAGGCGAAACGAGCGTAGGCTGCATGCTCATTTCGAGGTCGGGCGATTCAATAACAAAGCCATCGGTAGTAGGCAAATCGAGCATCTGCGAAAGGGTAAGATAAGCAATATCGAGGTTGTTACGGGCGCTTACCACCTGCGAGTTTTCGGCAGCCTTTTGCGCTTCAAGCGTATAAAAATCGCCCTGGGCAACAGCTCCTGCATCGACCAGGTTTTTCAATCTCTTCGACTGCAGTTCCGTAGAAGCTAATTGCGACTCTGCAGTAATAACAAGTTCCTTATAGAATAAAATCTGCAGATAGCCAGTAGCTATAGCCAGCGAAATATCATCCATAAATTTATCCGTATCGAACTGGGAAGCTTCAAGGTCCAGTTTGCGCTGTTTCACCTGGTTTATTTTCTGAAAACCATCGAAAAGAGTTACGGTTGATCCCAGGTAAAAGTTATCGGTTTGAACCCTGTCGGTAGCAAATTCGTTGGTATAGCGGTCAACAGTCTGACCAAAATTATACCCGTGACTGGCTCCGGCATTTAACGATGGTAAAAGGCTAAGCTTATCCTGCTGCAACGAAGCCTGCTGGCCTTTAACCTGCAACAGCTGTTGTTTTACCTGGATGTTATTGGTAAGAGCGTACTCGACACATTTTTCGAGTGTCCATACTTCTTGCGCCTGCATAGTTGTGTAAATCACAAGGCAGAAAAGCATTAAAATTAATTTTCTCATCGAAACCTGGTTATAATTCTGAATTAAAGACAACGTAAGTATTATTGATTTATTTTTACAAAGTTATTGTAACTAATTAATAAACACATGACAAAAGCCTATTTATTTGTGTTTTTAACATTCTTTTCGTTAATAAACAATTCAAATGACTTATTTGCTCAATTTTCTCATAAAGAAAATGAGTCAACAGCACTTTACAGTGATACTCTTGAAGCAGCTCACTATGGTATTTATTTAACAGATATCAATCTGACGGATAAAACCATAGAAGGTTACACGGAAGCCAGGCTTGTTTCGAAAATAAATTCACTCTCAGAAATCAAACTTGAACTTGCAAGCCTTACTGTTGATTCCGTATTTATCGGGCCAACTAAAACTACATCTTTCAACCATATCGATAATGTATTGACTATTTCACTTTTTTCGCTAATGTATGCCGGTGATACTGTAAAAACTAAAATTTACTATCACGGACAACCTTTTGTTGATCCGTCAGGATGGGGTGGATTTCATTTTTCGGGAGATTACGCACTGAACCTGGGCGTTGGTTTTGATGCCATTCCGCACAACCTTGGTAAAGCCTGGTTTCCGTGTATCGATGATTTTCAGGACAGGGCCTTGTATGATGTATATCTTACCGTACCAAACAATAAAAAAGCGGTAAGCGGCGGCAACCTTGTGGATGTAACAGATCATGGAAACAACACCTCCACATGGCATTGGAAAACTGATTTTACACTTCCTACTTACCTTATTTCAGCCACCACAGGTCCGTATGAACTGGTATCCGACAGTTATGATGGATTACTATCAACCATACCGATAACGTATTACTGTCGTGCCATCGACACAGCAAAAGTAGCCGGTACGTTCGTTAACATGAAAAATATAATGCAGGTTTTCGAAAGTCATTTCGGGCCTTACCCGTTTGAAAGGATTGGATATACAGGAACGCCAGGAGGTTTAGGCGCTATGGAGCATGCCTGCAATGTGAGTTATCCTTTTTCCGGTTGGAGCGGAAATACAGATGACGAGTGGTGGTATGCCCACGAACTTTCGCATATGTGGTTTGGCAATAAAGTTACCTGCGCTTCGGCAGAAGATATGTGGCTTAACGAAGGCTGGGCCGTGTGGTGCGAATCGCTGTATCGCGAAGGAATTTATGGTAAGCAGTCCTATAAAGATAATATGCGGTCGAAGCTGAAAGACGTGCTTCTGTCAACACACGTTACTGATGGCGGCTATTATGCAGTTTATGGAATTCCTCAAACACTAACTTACGGAAATACAGTGTATCAAAAGGGCGGACAAGTTACTCACACGCTTCGCGGCTACATGGGCGACAGCCTGTTTTTCGGCGGAATAAAAGCCTACCTGCAGCAATACGGGTATAATTTTGCTTCGAGTTTTGATTTACGCGATTTCCTCACAGCATATAGCGGAACCGATATGTCACCCTTTTTCGATGCCTGGGTTTTTGCCCCGGGATTTCCCCATTTTTCGGTTGATTCGGCTGTAACAGTTCCGGCAGGCAACGGGTACGATGTTACCGTGTATGTAAGGCAGAAACTTAAAGGCACCACTCAATATGCAAATGCCAACCACCTTGAAATTTCATTTCTGGATAGTAACTGGCAAACAATAACCGACACTATTATTTTTTCGGGGGTTACCGGTTACAAAACTTTTCATCTGCCATTTTCACCTGTTGAAGTGATGGCCGACGCCAACGAA
>CAZOXJ010000060.1:8817-9995 GCA_964583325.1 uncultured Lentimicrobiaceae bacterium | reverse complement strand
CAAAACTTTTCATCTGCCATTTTCACCTGTTGAAGTGATGGCCGACGCCAACGAAAAGCTTTCGGATGCCACCACTGATATAGCCAAAACACTCAAAACCACCGGAGAATATGATTTTCCTCAAACCTACTGCAAAGTGCTTGTTGATCAGATTTCAGATTCGGCTCTTGTACGTATAACACACAATTGGGTTGCTGCTGATAGCCTTGCAGTGGCTCAACCCGGTCTGCGGATTTCCGATTCGCGCTACTGGACTGTAGAAGGAATTTTTCCTGCTGATTTCAAAGCAAAAGGCAAGTTTACATACAGCCGGGCTACTACCCTGGATCTTACGCTTATTACGAGTTCAAAAGACTCACTGGTAATGCTTTACCGCGCTGATGCCGGACAGCCGTGGCGTGGAACTTCATTTTCGCGAATTGGTCCGTGGACGGCAGGTATAATTACCGTTGATACTTTACAAAGAGGAGAATATACGCTGGCGGTCTGGGACAGGTTATTTTTGAATCAATCCGAAAAAAGCGGCGTAAAAACCGGTTTCATGAACATTTATCCCAATCCTGCAAGCCACGCGGTAAATATTGATTTTGATGCTCCTGATAAAACGCTGCTTTGTGTTTTTGATACATTGGGAAAGCAAGTGAGCAAGAAAAAATTTGAAGCCGGACCTAATCATTTCACCTGGGCAAAATCGGGAACAACCGCTTCTGTGCTTTACTTTAATCTCACCGATTTAACAGGTAACATACTGGAAAGCAGAAAAGTAGTTTTTGAATAAACTCCCTGGTAACAGGTAATCCGAAATAAATGATTGAACACTATTTTGCTGAATTAACAGAAGCTTTTGAGAAGAATTCCGATCCGGTAAGGGCTGCAGGAGCAAAGGCATATATGCGGAATAAATCGGAATTTTATGGCCTTGCTTCGCCGGTTCGAAAACAGCTTTTGAAAGCGTTTATAGCTAAATCAGGACTTCCGCGATACGATCAGCTGGAAGAACTGGTTCACTATGCCTGGGAACAACCACAGCGCGAATGGCAATATACTGCCCTGGAAATTACTGAGAAATTTGTAAAAAAGGCAGATACAGATCTTATTGATCTTTCGGAGTGGATGATAACCAATAAATCGTGGTGGGATTCGGTTGACTTTGTAGCACCCAATATTGCCGGGATGTT
>CAZOXJ010000060.1:1959-8717 GCA_964583325.1 uncultured Lentimicrobiaceae bacterium | reverse complement strand
TCTTTCAGGTATTTGCGGATTTTTGCGATATATACATCCATGCTGCGGGCATTGAAATAACTGTCGTTTTGCCATATACGGTTCAGGGCGAAACTGCGATCGACAACCTGGTTGATGTGCTCGCATAGTATTTTAAGCAATTCGGCTTCTTTGCTGGTAAGTTTCTGATCAGCACCATTGATATGCAGGTTCTGATGGTTGTAATCGAAAATAAAATTTCCAAGAGAAAAAATTCCTTTATCGTTTTTACCATCGGTAGTTTTGGCCGATCGCCGGAGAATAGCTTCAATACGGGCAAGCAATTCCTCCATGCTGAAAGGCTTGGTAAGATAATCATCGCCACCGGCCTGGAAACCTTTCAGTTTATCTTCTTCGAGCGATTTAGCCGTAAGAAACAGAATCGGAATCTGGTTGTCAACTTTACGGATATCCTTAGCCAGTGCAAAACCATCCTTTAAAGGCATCATCACATCTACCACACAAAAATCAAAAGGTTCCTTATTGAATGATTCAAGTGCTTCGACACCATTAACACACAGCCTCGGGGCATAACCTTTGGCTTCGAGGTAGGTACGGAGGATAGTGCCGAGATTGCGGTCGTCTTCAGCAAGCAGGATCTTTATTTTTTCATTTTCCATTTTAATGCCTTTTATCGTAATTATTTATCAGTTAACGATCAGATTATAATTTCATTTTATTTCAGCTATACATTTTTATTGTTTTTGTTTTGAACAGGAATAACATAGGGCAGAAAGAGAGTAAATGTACTACCTTTTCCCGGTTCGCTTTCAACCTGAATGTTTCCACCATGCTTTTCGATAATGAATTTAACATAGCTGAGGCCCAGGCCGAATCCTTTCACATTATGCACATCGCCGGTAGGAACACGGTATAGCTTATCGAAAATCTTTTTCTGGTTGGCTTTGCTAATACCCATGCCTTTATCGTTGACGCTGATATAAATTCCACCATCGGCATCCGCGGTCGAAACCAATATCTGCGGCTTACGTGGTGAATATTTGTTTGCATTATCGAGCAGGTTAAAGATTACATTCGAAAGGTGCACTTTATCTGCCTTAACCATTGAATGGTTAGCCGTAAGCGATTGGTTTATCACACCGTCGCGTATCTCGATCTGTATGGCAATTTTGTGAATCGCATCCGAAATAAGGCTATGCATATCAATGGCTTCGGGCCGCAGATGAAGGTTTCCTTTTTCGAGTATGGCGGTTTGCAGTATTTTTTCGGCCATTTCGCCCAGGCGATGGTTTTCGTCGCCTATGATCTGTATATAGTCGTTGTACATTTCGTTGGTACGCGGAATATCCTTATCCGAAAGGGCCTGGCAGGCTAATGAAATTGTTGAAATCGGCGTTTTGAACTCATGCGTCATATTATTGATAAAGTCGTTTTTGAGCTCCGAAAGTTTCCGCTGGCGGATAATTGTAAACACCGAAAAACTGAATGCTGCAATAATAGTTAACACCAGGATTAAGGATACCGACATCATTAACCAGAGGCTTTGAAGGTTGTACCTGGATTGCTGAGGGAAGTATATCAGCAGGAAATCACGGGTTGAGATTGCACTACCCGAAAACAATGGGAACGAAAATCCTTTAAAAAGCAATTCATCGTGGTAGTTCCCTGTTTTTTCGAGCACAATTTTGTTACGGTCGGGGCTGAATACACCAAATTCATACTCTATTGCAATTCCTTTGGAAGCAAACTCCTGTTTAAGCAATGTGTCGATAAGTCCGGTTGAAACCCTGCTTTCGATATGTTTATTGCCATCTTCGCCCAGGGTTTTATTCATCACATAATTTAACATGATCTGTTTCCGAACGGAAGCCCCTTCCGAAAAATTCTGCGAAATACTTAAAGGTAAATCAGCATTTCCGGTTTTATCGGAATCGACCAGTTGAGGCGATTTGTTCCCGGGCATAGCGATGGTTTCGCTTTCAGCACCTTCGGGTTTTGCCATGGAAATACTTTCATCGGAAGCATTTAGCTGGTTTGGCTGCAATGGAGGGCGAAGCTGTAACAATATGGAATCCTGTGCCATAAGCTGCAATGTGCCCGCGGTTGTGCGACGCGCAAATTCAATTGTTTCGAGATTGAGTAAAGCAATATTTACCGCATCATCGATACTGCGCTTGAAATTGGCTTCCCTCAATTGTAATGAATTCCTGATCCAGAATACCTGAATTCCAATAAATACGGCCATTGCAACCGACATTATTACTATTAGCAAAACCAATAACTGTTTTTTCACGCGGTAAGTTTAATTTACAGTTTCTGCTTTTAAAACTTCATTCAGAACCTGTTAGTATCCGTCTTTATTATTTAGAAAATCGCAAGCCAATGTATTAAATCCCTGTTCCCGGAATTTGCTCCGCATTGCTGCCTTCGCAAATGCGGATCAAACATTTCCTGCAAATTTATATCGCCTTATAATCAGTTAGATAATCACTTAACATATTTTAACGTTCTTTTTATTTCGTTAACAATACATGCCTGAATATGAAATTATCTTTGTATCGGTTAATTGAACAGAAAAGTTATACTATTTATTCTCTAATTCATTGCAGAGAAATTTTCATAACTGGTTTTGTTGTTTGTTTGGGAAAAATGCGGCTATCAAAAGCCGCATTTTTTATTTAATCCTTTCCACGGGGTTAAGCGCCATTTTGTACCGCGTAAAAGCCTTTTGTTAAATTACCGTTAAAGTATGACTTATCATTTTTATTTCGTAATTTTATACTTTCAATTTTATCAGACAGGTTTTTTCTAAATTGATTTTAAATGATAAATCTCCGGTTCCAATACAGCCACTTGTCAGGTTTCCTTTCGGAAGAGGAGATTATGCTTATGCAGGATGAAATTGATATAAGCCACAGCCTGCTCATCGAAAAAGCGGGGAAAGGTAATGAATTCCTTGGTTGGATTGATCTTCCCGGAAGAATAGAAGAAACCCTCATCAATGCTATTGAAGCCGATGCCAAAGAGCTTCGCGAAAAAGCTGAAGTCATTATTGTAGTAGGTATAGGAGGCTCATACCTGGGATCACGGGCTGTTATCGAAGCGCTTTCGTCACCTTTTTCATCGTTTGAAAATGCTGGTAAGAATCCGGTTGTTATTTATGCAGGCCACAATATCAGCCAGGATTATCACGCCTCCTTGCTTAGTTTACTCGATAAAAAGGAATATGCAATCGTAGTCATATCCAAATCAGGAACAACTACCGAACCGGCCATAGCTTTCCGATTGCTGAAAGATCATATCGAAAAAAAATACGGTATTGAAGAAGCATCCAGCCGCATTATTGCCATTACCGATGGGGCAAAAGGAGCCTTAAAAATTCTTGCTGACAAGCACGGATATAAAACCTATGCCATTCCCGATAATGTAGGCGGGCGTTTTTCCGTATTTACACCGGTTGGCTTATTGCCGGTGGCTTTGGCTGGTTACGATATTCGCGAACTGATCCAGGGAGCCAACGAAATGCGGAAAACCTGCACCGAAACTTCTTCAATAGCCGATAATCCCGCAGCTTGTTATGCGGCAATCCGTTCGTCGTTATACCGCATGGGGCACCAGATTGAAATACTAGTGAATTATGAGCCCTCGCTTCATTTCGTAGCTGAATGGTGGAAACAATTGTTTGGCGAAAGTGAAGGAAAGGAAAATGAAGGCCTGTTTCCGGCATCAGTTGATTTTACAAGCGATCTGCACTCTATGGGGCAGTATATACAGGAAGGGCAGCGTATGCTTTTCGAAACCGTAATTCATGTTCTGAAACCCAAACACTCATTACTCATTCCTTCTGATGAACTGAACCTCGACGGGATGAATTTTGTAGCCGGAAAAACCCTTCATGAGGTAAATGCCACAGCGGCTCTTGCAACCACACTGGCACATATCGACGGGGAAGTTCCAAACCTCGATATTTTGCTCCCCGAAATTAACGAGCGATCACTCGGCGAACTTATGTATTTCTTTGAATTTGCATGCGGACTGAGTGGTTATCTTTTAGGTATAAACCCATTTAATCAGCCGGGTGTTGAAGCTTACAAGAAAAACATGTTTGCCTTGCTAGGAAAACCTGGTTACGAAAATGAAACAGAAGCAATACGTGCGAGGCTAAGCGAAGGATAGGGACAGGCAACAAGGTAATGTGAGCGCACGTAAATACTAATTCAGAAATATTGCAGAGAGGGAAAGTTCGTTTTTTATAAAAGTGATTTAAAAACTGACACTATACATCGAACCTAACCATTAAAGAAAACAGCTATGGAAAACAGGCTTTTCGAGTATATGAACCGTCGCGCAGGCGGCGATTTTATTCCTTCCGGACACGTGAAGGAAGCCGGTCCCGTTATTACCATTTCGCGGCAGACCGGTTGTGGTGCAAGCCGCATCGCCTGGACAGTTTGCCAGGAATTGAGCAAGCGGAAAACATCAGCTAAAAACGGCGGAAAATGGAATATGATCAGCCGTGAAATACTTCAGAAATCAGCCGAAGAACTTAACCTTGACCCCTTGGCTTTAAAACATGTAATCAGCGATAAGGATCGCGGTATTATGGATCAGATTGTAGAAGCCTTGTCATCACACTATCACAAAAGCGACACTAAAATTTTTAAAACCATACAGGATGTAATCCAGCAATTTGGAGCTAATGGCAATGTTGTAATCGTCGGCAGGGGAGGAGCCAGCTTTTGTGCCGGTATTAAACGCTCACTTCATGTGAGGCTTGAGGCTCCTGAAGCATGGCGTATCGAATCTATCGCTAAACGCCTTGATTTCAGTAAAGCCTATGCAACCGAATATGTCCGCAAAACCGACATTGAGCGCGAACTGCTTGTTACCCGGTTTTTCGGGCATAAACCCGACAACTCCGTGTACGATATCGAAATAAACCGTAGTCGCTTTTCGGAACAGGAAATAGTTGAAGCCATTGTTCAACTGGCTTCCATCAAAGGATTAATTTAACCCTGTAAAACTTGCCGTGCTTTTGAATTCTACTATAACCGCTGAAACCCCGATTTTATGTGTGAACGATCTGAGTATCGTTTTCAATCATGAAGGAAAAGAGCATATTGCGGTTAATCATATTTCGTTTGAACTGACACGTGGCAGTACTTTGGGTATTGTTGGTGAATCCGGTTCGGGAAAATCGCTTACTTCGCTGGCTATTATGGGTTTAATACCCAAACCTAATGGCAAAATTAAAAACGGTTCGATAGTATTTAATATTTTAAACGGAGATACTTTTGATCTTCTGCAATTTCCTGAAAAAGAAATGAGGCTATGGCGCGGAAAAAAAATAGCTATGATTTTTCAGGAACCTATGACTTCGCTAAACCCGGCCTACCGCTGTGGTAAACAGGTAATGGAAAATATTCTGGAACACGAAAACGTAACACCAAGCGAAGCACGAAAACGCACCCTCGACCTTTTCCGTGAAGTAATGCTGCCTGATCCGGAAAGTACATTTAAAGCATATCCTCACCAGGTTTCGGGCGGACAGAAGCAACGTGTTATGATTGCTATGGCCCTGGCTTGTAATCCCGATATTTTAATTGCCGACGAACCCACAACTGCACTGGATGTAACCGTTCAGAAAACCATCCTTGAGTTGCTAGGAACTTTGCAGAAAAAACACAACATAAGCCTCATTTTTATTTCGCACAACCTGGATGTGATTGCCGAAATAGCAAAAGACGTGCTGGTAATGTACAAAGGCGAAATTGTTGAAAAAGGGACTGTTGCCGAAATATTCAACCATCCTCAGCACCCCTACACCAAAGGTTTGCTTGCTTGCCGGCCGCCATTAGGTAAACGTCCGCAACGATTGAAAGTAATTGCTGATTTTATGGACGGGAAAGGCAATGAAGGAGATACATTTATAAGCAATGCCGAACGTACACAACAACACTCAAAGCTTTATTCGGCAATACCGCTTCTAAAAGCAGAAGGAATTAATACCGTTTTTACATTAAAGCGAAACATGGCCGGAAAGCCGATGAAACAATACAAAGCTGTAAACAATGTTTCTTTTGATGTATTTCCCGGCGAAACTCTTGGTTTAGTTGGCGAATCAGGTTGCGGAAAGACAACGCTCGGGCGCACTTTGCTCAGGCTGGTTGAACCTGAGTCGGGCAATACACTTTATAACGGCATCCGGGTTAATAGCTTGAAATCCGGCGAATTGCGCGCCTTACGCAAAAAACTTCAGATTATTTTTCAGGATCCATATTCGTCGCTCAATCCCCGGATTACCATAGGCGAAGCCATCATCGAACCCATGCGGATTCATAACCTTCATGGAAATGATGCTGCACGAAAAGCGAAAGTAGCCGCACTACTGGAGAAAGTAGGATTGGAAGCATCACATTACGGGCGTTATCCGCATGAGTTTTCGGGCGGACAAAGGCAACGGATCTGCATAGCCAGAGCTTTGGCCGTTGAGCCTGAATTTATAATCTGCGACGAATCTGTTTCAGCGCTCGATGTTTCGGTACAGGCACAAGTACTAAATTTGCTGAACGATCTGAAAAAAGAATTTGGACTTACATACCTGTTTATCAGTCACGATCTTTCAGTTGTACGTTATATGAGCGACCGACTGATGGTGATGAAAAATGGCGAAATACAGGAAATGGGTGAAGCCGACGAAGTTTTTACTAATCCGCAATCGGAATATACCCGTATGCTGCTGGATGCGATTCCGAAGGGAGTGGTTTAGGACAAGGGGA